>JAFVCY010000085.1 GCA_017478805.1 Clostridia bacterium | reverse complement strand
ATAATAATAATAATAATAATAGAGCCATTTGCAGCTCTATCATTACTTCTACTCTTTTACACTTTTTATATCTTGAAGCTCAAATCTAAATCTTTGACCATTTTTATTTACTTCATCAAAAAACATATTATATGGCCTTACCCATAATTTATTATCTCCATATAGAGCTCTATATACTACCATTTTTTCACATGTTTCACTATGATATGCCACATCTAAAACTATACATAAATCCCCTTTATAATGTTTATACACACCATTTATTTTTAAATTTTCCACACTTTCCACCTCACTTCTTGCTAAAAGCATATTTTACTATTTCTTCTATATTTATTATTACATTTTCATTAACTTTTGTAGATAGATATACTAGATATTCAATATTTCCATCTCCGCCTTTAACTGGTGAAACCGTTAAACCTTTTACATATACTCTATTAGATGTAAAATAACTTATCATATCAGATAAAATATTTTCGTGAATACTTTCATCTAAAATTACACCTTTATATTTTTTGGCTATATCTTTTCCACACTCAAATTGTGGTTTTATAAGAAAAACACCATCTATTATAACATTTTCCTCTAACAACTTTTTTATTATCAATTTTAGTGATATAAAAGATACATCACATACAAAAAAGTCTATATTTTGAAAGTATTTACTATCTAGCTTTCTAAAATCTGTATTTTCATATAGCTCTACTCTAGCATCACTTTTTAGAGTCTCCACCATTACATCTGTTCCAACATCTACTGCAATTATTCTTTTTGCTCCATGCTTTAAACAGCAGTCTGTAAATCCACCTGTACTTGAACCAATATCCATAACTACTAGATTATTCATATCTATATTAAACTCATTTATTGCCTTTTCAAGTTTAAGACCACCTCTAGATACATATTTTAATTTATCGTTTTCTAAAATATTTATATTATCATTTTCATCAATAACTATATTACATTTATTAATAGTAGTACCATTTACAACTACTAAATTATTTTCAATTAACTCTTTAGCTTTAGTTCTAGATGGAGCTAAATTCATAATTACAAGCTGCTTATCAATTCTATTTTTCAAATAATCACCCAACTCTTCTTTTATTATTTCCACTAATACTATACCACAAAATATATCAATTATCAAATTATACAAAAAGCAAAATAAAGAGAATTTAAAGTTAATATAATTAAAATTCTGACTTTAATTACAAAAAAGCTAAAGCTCGACTTTTATGTCAACTTATGTTATAATATAATCATATTAAACATTTGGTACGCAAACACAATTGTGGTTGTAAATATATCATAATTGTGTAAAAATTAAAAGGTTCTTAAGGAGGACAAAAAAATGAAAATTAAGAAAACAGCTCTTGTAGTACTCGCAGTGATAGCTTTGGTTGCGGTGACATGTTCGATTTGCCTTGCAATTTTGCTTATCGAAACAAAAGCAAATTATGAGACTTTGCAAAAAGATTATAGCACTTTTCAATAAGATTACAACACTTTACAAATTAGACGTGACGCTTTATTCGATAAATATTCATCGCTAAATGAAAGGTATGAATGGGCAGATAGAAGGTATTCTATTGATATTAAATTCTATAGAGAAGTAATTTTAGGTGAATACGATACTGATACTGATACTTCTACCAAACCTGTCGAGCAAAACTGATTTTTATCCCCTGCATTAATGTGCGGGGGATATTTTTACATTATTCTATTAATAATTTGATTTAAAATACTTAACCTCAAATATAACCTTTCCACTTTCGCATTTTATAGCAATTTTTCCTCTTCCTTTTTTAACAATTGCATTTGCAAGTGCAAGTCCTATTCCAGTGCTGTTTTCTGAAGAGTCTTTGCCTTTATAGAACCTATCAAAAATATGAGTTAAATCCTTTCTAGATATTGTTCCTTCATTAGTTATAGTGACTAGAGAAAACATTTTATTTGAAGTATAATTTACATATACACTTGAATTTTCTTTAGAGTGTTCCAATGCATTTTTTAGTATATTTGTAATAGCTTCTTTTTGCCAGTTAATATCACATAGCATTTTTTCGTCTCCACTACCACTTACAATTATTTTTATATTCTTTAAATCTGCAAGTGTAAGAACTGAATTTACTGACACATCTACAAGTTCAGAAACCATGCACATTTTCTCATTAAAATCAATGACATTTACATCAAACTTTGAAAGCTTTAGCAAAGACTCAATCAAAAACTTCATACTGTATGCTTTGCTTTTTAACTCTCTATATATTGCCTTCCTACTTTTATCTTCCAAATCACTTGATAAATTGTCTATATTTATTAAAATAGCGGTAAGAGGCGTTTTTAATTGATGTGATATATCTTCTACTGCCTCTTTAACCTTCATTTTATCATTATACGAATTTTCAGCACTCTCCTTTAGCAAAATCATAGTTTTATATATTTCATCTTGTAAAATTGAAAGCTCTCCATCTACTTCCTCATCCAATTTTATATCGTAATTTTTATGATTAATTTCATTTACTAAATCAGTTATTCTAGCAATTTGCCTTTCATTTTTTATATACTTTTTAAAATATATGCTAACAAGAAGAAAAATAAATAATAAAGCTACAAGTATTTCATACACCAAGTATTTTTGATGGATTTCATTTATTCCATATACAACAGGCTCCTTTAAAGTATTATACCCATACTTTTCCAAAATATCATAATCCACATCTTCTCTAGTTAAAATTTCAATTATTTCACTACTTTTTGCATCCGGGTAGTTTTCTTTTAACTCTTTTGTAAGTGCAAGAATTTTAAAATTATACATCTTTATTTCTTCTTCACGGCCCATATTATTTAGCATATATAGCACCAAAAACATTAAGATTAATACCGCTAGATTAATAATTACAAACTTAAATTTTTTAGCTTTACTTTTCCTCAATTTTATACCCAAATCCTTTCACAGTAGTTATTATATCATCTCCAAGTTTATCCTTTATTCTTTTTATATACACAGTCACTGTATGGTCATCTACAAAATTTCCTGTAAGCTGCCATATTTTATCAAGAATTGTTTCTCTTTTAACTAACCTATTTTTATTTATAATTAAAAGTGCAAGTACGTTATACTCAAGAGCTGTAAGTTCTACAGCTTTTCCATCTTTTTTTACAACTTCTTCTTCTAAATCAACTAAAATATTTTTTATTATAACTTTATCACGCTTTGAGTTTTTTAATAATATTCTTTTTACTCTTGCTACAAGCTCTTTAGAAGAAAATGGCTTTGTTATATAGTCATCTGCCCCTAGTTCTAAACCTTTTACAATATCATCCTCATCACCGAGTGCAGTAAGGAAAATAGTAGGTATATTTTTAGGCTTTATATAACTTTCAAAAAACTTAAATCCATTTCCATCTGGAAGTGACACATCTAGTATAATCAAGTCAAAAGTTACTATACTTAAAAACTTTTTTGCCTCATTAATGCTATGTGCGCACTCTAAATTATATTTAGTTTCACTAAAAGAAAGTTTTAACCCATCTGAAATAGCCATGCTATCTTCAACTAAAAGTATGTTCATAAATAAAACCACCTACCATAATTATATCACAGCAAAGCTTATAGTTAAATATTTTCGTTCCTAATTGTTTCAATTATATTTTGCCTGTTTATTTTTGACATAGAGTATTTCATTATTAAAAAGACAATTAACATCACAAATGCTATAGATATAACTACTGAAGTAAATGGGAAAAGGAAACCGAAATTCCCAGTTTTTAGCAAATATTTTATAAACAATTATGCTACCTATTATACCCAAAATTATCCCTCTTACAAGGCTCTTAAATGAATAGAAGAATGCCTCTAGATATATCATTTTGTTAAATTGTTCTTTTGTCATTCCAATAGATTTTATCATAGCAAATTCTCTTTTTCGAAGCTCCATATTTGAAGTTATTGTATTAAACACAGATGTAATTCCAATAAGTGAAACTACGATTATAAAGCCATAAACAAAAATAGATGCAATTAAAAGCAAAGATTTCATTGAATCTACTTCAGAAGACATGTTTTTTACCAGAAGGCCATCATAATTCTTTTTTAGTCTTATTTCCAAATCATTTGGATTTTTTGAGTTAAAATATACCACACTTGGATAAAGTTCTTCATTTACATACTCTTTATTTAGTACTACAATAAATGAATTAGAATATTCTTCTCCAACTGGCTTTTCATCAGTTATTGCTGCAATTTTGTAGGTCATTTTTTCATTTGTTTTTAAATCTGTAAACTCAAGACTATCCCCTACTTTATAATCAGTAATCTTTCCATAAGTAACTTTTCCATTTGAGTCATTTTCTTTGTAGGTATTTAAAACTATCGCTTTATCTTTTACTTCACTATAATTTAGTCCTAATTTTTCTACATATTCCTTGAAATAACTGCTATCATAGATTACATGGGTTGAATTTAAAAATTTAAACTCCTTTATGCCATTTAAATCATCACTTGAAACTGTTATAATATTTTGCTTCTTTAATACTTTGCTTGTATCTAATAAATAATATGACTTATTTTTTATGTAATATGTAACATAAGACACATCTTCGTTTATTATATTGTTAAATGTCTTGGCATTTAAAAAATTACTTTTAGATTTTGAGCTTGTATCATTAACCGATATATTATATTTCATGTTTATTATTCTATCTTTTATAGCTTTGTTTCCATATTCTACTAGCGAAGATATTGTTATAAATACAAATATTGAAACAGTAAGTGAAATTACAGTTACTCTATATTTTTTCTTGCTTCTCTTTAAATTTTTGTATGATATAACTCCGCCTATTTTAAATATTTTTTGTATATATTTTGGCACCTTTAGCTTTATTTTCTTTGACTTTAAATTTTCTGCATTTCTAATATTTTGAATTGGACTTGTTTTCGAAGCCCTTCTTGCGCACGTTATGACTGACAAATATATTATAACATTACTAACTAAACTTGCAATAATTATTGGCACTACAGAGAATTTATAATACACTCTAAAGTCATCAGCTAGTAAATTACCATTTTTAGCTATTAAATTTACTATATAAATGAGTAAATACGAAACTCCAACTCCAAGTAGTATTCCTAAAATTATCCCTATAGTTCCTATCAAAAAGCCTTCATATATTACCATTTTCTTTATTTGTTTTTTAGTAGCTCCAACTGATGCAAGCATGCCATACATCTTTGTTTTTTCAGATGTAGATATTGCAAATGAGTTTCTTATTGAAACAACTGATGTTATAAGAATTATAAATATTATAACTGTAGCAATTTTAGTAAATGTTCCAAGCATTTCTTCTGACATATCAAAAATTTCGTACTTAAGTAAATACTTATTTATATAATAATTATCATAGTATTTACTTGTTTCTTCTCCATATCTACTTTGCCCTAAAATTTGAGCAATATCCTCTTTGTAATTTCTTACATCTTTTAAAGTTAAATAAACATCATTTTTACTAGAATCTATTCCTGTAGTTATAAATAACCCCATATTTTTTGTAGTTCCAACTACTGTAAATTCGTAGTCTTTTCCGTTTACTATATATGAATTTCCATACATGTAATCATATATTATATTTCCATCACCATCTACCATATCTCCTACTGTAAATTTTACATTATCTCCGATTTCTATATCATTTAAACTTGCGTATAGTTCATTTAATAGTATCTCATTACTGTTTTTAGGGAATGTACCTTTTAAAATACTCTTTTTGAGAATATCAAAAGTATCTTCTGTCATTGAATATAGATGAGCATAGCTATATGTTGAAGCTTTACTACTTTCAAGAGATATTCCTAAATCCTTTACAATAGCTAATGTATTAAAATCTTTATTTAACTCTACATTTTTTAGTTCTTCATCTGATATATTAGAAATCTGTAAATGATAATATCCACCATTTAATATTTCTCTTTGAATAAGTGTTTCTCGAAGTGAAAAAATCATCATACCTACTACAGTTATTAATGCTGCACTAAGCAGTATTCCGAATTAAAGTACCAATAGTCCTTTTTTTATTTAGTTTAAGGTCATGTTTTGTTATCTTTTTCAATATATCCATACTATAGCCCCCTAAACAATTCTTCCATCTTCAATTCGTATAATTCTATCTGCTTGCATAGCTATTTCCATATTATGTGTTATCATAATTATTGTCTGCTTGTACTCTTTATTTGCCTTTTTTAGCAAACCTACTATCTCATCACTTGCTACTGAATCAAGATTCCCTGTTGGTTCATCTGCAAGTAAGATTGCTGGTCTTGTTATAAGCGCTCTTGCTATTGATACTCTTTGCTGCTGACCTCCTGATAGTTCATTTGGGAGATGTTTCCTTCTTTTAACAAGTCCTAATGCTTCTAAAAGCTCGTCTAAATCCTTTTTATCCACCTTTTTCCCATCTAAATCCAGTGGAAGTGTTATGTTTTCTTCTACATTTAATACGGGAAGTAGGTTATAGAACTGGTATATAAGTCCTACCTGCCTTCTCCTAAATATAGATAAATTATTATCGTTTAATTCATAGATGTTTTGACCATCTACATATACAGTTCCGTCTGTTGGTCTGTCGACTCCTCCAAGAAGATGAAGAAGCGTTGATTTTCCTGAACCTGATGCTCCAACTATTGCTACAAATTCTCCCTTTTCTACTGAAAAAGATACATCATTTAATGCAACTACCTTGTTTTCACTTTCTCCATAAATTTTAGTTAAATGCTCCGCTTTTAAAATTTCCATATAATATTCCTCCCTATACAAAATTATTATATATTTTCAAAGTTACAATAAAGTTACTTTTTATTATTTTATTGCATTTAAAAATGCAACTTAAATTAAAGTTGCATTTTAGATTTTATGTAGCATTTTTGACAATTAAATACTGCTTTATGCTATTTACTTTTAAAACATCTTTGTTTTCTTTTACACATTCTAAATTTGAATGTAACCTTAAGACAGCAATCCCTGAATCAAGATTCCATATCTCACAAGTAGGTATTCCAAGTTCTTTAGCAATTGTTTCTTTTGCCACTGCAGTCAAACTCATTTTTAGTAACCTCCTAAAAAAATCTAATTAGTTTTTTGTTTCCTATAACTATCCTTTTTCTCAGATCTATATTCTCTTTTGAAGGAATATATTATATAGTCTTAACTATACTATGTTTTCTTTTTCATATACTCTACCTAGCACATCTAGAAACTCTTTAGGAAGCTTTTGCCTTGCTAAAACTACTGTGCTTCTATTTACCGAGTATAACGCCTCAGACATTGCACCTACAATGCAAGCATTAGTGTCGGTATCACCTCCATAGGATATTACTTTCTTTACTGCTTCTTCGAAACTATTTGATGTAAAGGTTGCATATACACAATTATCAAACGTTTCTATGCATGTAATATTGAATCTTTCAAAAGGTTTAAATTTAAGTGTAATATTTAATTTTTTAAGTATTTGTTCTTTAGTTAATCCTTTTCTTGCATAAAAGATTATGAGTGCTACCTTAATAGAAGAGCTTATTGCAGATGTATTATTGTGAGAGCAAATGGTAGCAAGAATTGCATTATCTATTACATCTTCCTCTGTTTCAAACATAAACCCTACTGGAGATATCCTCATCATTGCACCATTTCCACAAGACTTTCCTTGACTAGAAGTTTTGAGCCATGACGTAAACCCTTTAGAAAATATACCTTTAAAATATGGAGAAAAGTTAGGTAAATACCCTAAATACCTATTTGCATATTCTCTTAAATATCTGTTATAATCTCCACCTTGTAATATTGCATCTATTACAGCAACAGTAAGTATTGTGTCATCACTATAAAACGATATATCTGAAATTAGTTCTTTTACTTCTACATTTTTTACCTTCCGGGTTTGCTCAAATTCATAAATTGAACCTGCTAAATCACCAATTATTGCGCCAATCAACTAAATCACCCTTTCATATTTTTTATATTAACAAAAAAGCTTCTATTTTATCACATAATAGGTATTATACCACATCATACCTATCATTTCAATACTATTATTTAGGTAAAAATGAAACTAACTTTTGGAAAATAATTTTAAATTTTTACCCATAAAAGCAAGCAAAGTAATGTATATCTCGCACCACTTTGCTTATCTATTTTATTCAATTGTTAAATTTTGATTTACTGTTTGAACTTCTATATATGTTCTTCCATCACTTACTGTTATTTCTTTTCCACCTACATCTTTTCCGTCTACAATAGCTCCAGCTTGATAGTAGAATTTAGTTTTTGCATATCTATTTTCTTTTACCCAAGTTATAGGTACAGCTCGTCCACCAGTTATATAATATGCCTCTCCTCTTCCTGTTGTATGTAAATCCCAGTAATAATTTCCTTCTGCTACATTATATGAGATTTTTTGTACTATAATATTTTTAGTTGTAACGTCTTCTCCTGTCCTATGATCAGTACACTTCTCATAGCTTTCATATCTAGTATACATCTTAGTATTTTCATCATATACAAATGATGTAACATTTGGAGCAGCACCATAAGGAATAACTATATTATTTGCTATCATATTTTCAGGGCATTTTGTAAGGTCAACATCTTCAGTGCTATAATTCAAAAGTAATCCATTATCAGTTGTTGTTCTATACCCTTTATTGTTTATAGTATCATCTGCTATCTTCCAAAAAGATGTATATGCAGTATGCTCTAAAGCTAAGCCTTCAGGGTTTTCTCTATAATATGGGTATCCATATAGTCCTTGATTATAGTCAATGATTCCTGATCTTAAATCTTTTTCAGCAAAAATGCTCCATCCAAAGCAGCAAAATACTGCATCTGACTCTAATGCATAATCTATAAAGTTATGTCTTGCACTTCTAATTGTCCCAACAATTAAATCGTCTTTTATATCTCTATATAATGCAAGAAGTCTTGATGTATTACCTTCTGTTGGCACTTCATATACAATATATGCTCTATTTAATCCCTCTTGCACCTGAACTGCTACAGGAGTATTATTTACAACTAGCATATATGGTCTTGAGTTTGAGTTTACATCAACTATGTCAACTTTTTCATCTTTTTTCTCTTCCGCTTCCTCTTTACTTTCTTCCTTCTTCTCTTCTATAACTTTTGGCTCTTCATAAACAATTACTTCTTGCTCTTTTTCTAGAGCTCCCGCATTTTCAGATGCACTACTATTTTTAGGAATTATAGCAAATATTACTGAAACGATAATTGTAACTACAATTATAGCTAAAGAAATAATTAACATTTTTTTGTTATTTTCTCTATTTATACGCCTATTTCTGTTTTCTTCCACGATTTTTCCTCCTTAATATTTACATAACTATTTTATTATATTTTACATAAAATGTCAAGTTTAATTGTCATAATTTGGTAAAATAACTAAGAAATGCAAAAAGGAAAAAAATATATGGAAATTAAAAAAGATGGAAATATATTCCACCTTTTAAAATCTCGAATGACATATGACTGAATAATCATATCCTGCTATGCTTTCTCCATTTGGAAGAGTAAGCTCAAGATTATTTGTAAGTAAATCTTGATAAGAATAGCTAGATACATTTGATAGATTAGAGTCAATTACAGTAAAAACATTTGAATAAGTTGAATCTAATATTCCTTCCTTATACTCACACTTGTTCCTTCCAACATTTGCTTTAACACAAATCTTCTGTCCCTTGTACTCCTCAATATCTTGCCTTATTTTTTGTAATGATTCTTTTGAAACCATATTTGTAATCATAATATCACCTCTTAAATAAAAACCTCTTCTACACGCAAAATTATACCATTTCAGATATATGCTTGTCAATTATACTTATAGCTTAAACTTCACTAATATTTCAATATTATGAAAACAAAATAATCTCTACTTGCATATTTTAATCACAAATAGAGATTATATATTTCATTTTATGTTTTTTTAATTACTTTTTAGTTTCATTTATTATTTCAATTGCCCTCTTTAACTGCATATCTTCTTCAACAGGTACATACCACTTTTTACTATATTTTTCTGACTGCTCTACAGTTACATTTGGCTCTATACCATTTTTATGAATCTCTACACCACTTGCTGTGTAGTATTTAGAAGTTGTAACTGAAACCGCTCCCTCTGATAATCTTAATTTTTGTACAGACTGAACAATGCCTTTTCCATAAGTTTTCGTTCCTACTACTGTTCCAGCCTCTAAGTCTTTTATTGCTCCAGAGAATATTTCAGATGCACTTGCAGATGAACCATTTACAAGTACTACAAGTGGAATGTCTAACTTGTTATTTTCACTGTTTGATATAACTCTTTCTGTTCCATCTTTATCTACCATCTTGACAAGTATTCCTTCAGGACATAACTTTTTAAGTATATCACAAGCTTCATCAACTACTCCGCCAGGATTATTTCTTAAATCTATTATTAATCCTTTAAGATTACTTTTCATAATTTCATCATAACATTTGAAAAACTCTGTGCTTGTTCCAACATCAAATGAGAATATCCTTATATACCCAATATTTCCTTCTAATATATCCTTTGAAACAGGATTTGGAATTACAATTTCTGTAGTAAAGTCACCTTCTAGCACCTCTCCATCTCTTAAGTATATTATATGTAGCGTAGTTGGTTCTTCATTTTTCATTGTATCAATTATATCATAATATGTCTTTGATGATGAATATGTATCATTTACTTTGAGAAAAATGTCTCCTGGAAGTAATCCTTGCTTTTCTGCTGGAGAGTTTGGCATTACATTACTTATTAATACTCCCTCTGTTTCAGCATCATAAGTTATATGTACTCCAAGACCTGTATATGTCTTACTCGTTCCTTGCACCATTTCTGAAAACTCTTCCTTATCTACATATCTTGTATATATATCATCAATTGAGTCCATTATTCCTTCAATTGCACCTTCTACTAGAGCTTCTTCATCTATCTCACCATAATATTTTTCTCTAACTAAATCCATTGCTTCTTTTATTTGCTCTAAGTATTTATCACTTCCCCTGTTTTCACCTGTCTTTATTTTTTCATTTTTTTCTACTAAAATAACATAACCACAAATTGAAATTATGGAAATAGTGGCAATAGCAAGTATTACATTCAATATTTTTCCAATTACTAATCTTTTATCATTTTCTTTTGACAAATAAAACACCCCTAATCTAAAAACAAGTTAATTATATTACAAAGAAAAAAATATTTCAATTATATTCATTAAATATTGAAAATATATTTGTTGTATTTTAACTCATAACGATATATAATATTTTAGGGTGTATTTTATGTCAGTTATGAATATTAAGTTAAATAATATTGGAAGAAATTTAGAAAAAATAACAGAAAAATTAAATAAAAATACTACTTTACTTGCTATGGTAAAGGCTAACGCTTATGGGTTAGGAGACTATGAAATAGCTGAATATCTCGAATCAAAAGGTGTTAATTTCTTTGGAGTTGCTTATGTAAAAGAAGGTGTTCATCTAAGGAAAAATGGAATAAATTCAAATATTTTAGTTACTTCTCGGATTTAACGTAAGTGATATTCACGATATAGTTGATAATAACCTTATAGTTTCTGTTTCTAGGTTAGATAATTTAGACAAACTAAATGAATATGCTATAGAAAAAAATAGTAAGGCTCGTGTGCACATAAAAGTAGAAACTGGTATGGGGAGACTTGGATTTAGTTTAGAGGATTTAAAAGATAACTTAAATAATATCTTAAATTATGCCGCTATATCTATTGATGGAATTTATACTCATTTATCATCTGCTGACTCAGATAGAGAGTATACTATAAAGCAAATAGAAAAGTTTAAACAAGCAATTAGAATTACAAATAGTTTAAATATTGCTCCTAAATACATGCATGCTCTCAGCAGTGCTGGAATAGTTAATTTTCCAGAGTATCAGTTTAATATGGTAAGAATCGGTGATATTCTTTACGGGTATCATCCAAGCGAGGAAGTAAGGGAAAAAATAGATATAAGGCCTAGTGTTAAACTTGAAGCACCTATTATACATATCCAAAATTATAATGAAGGCTCAAAGATTAGTTATAATGGTACATATACGTTAGATAGAGATTCTAAAATTGCTGTAGTAAAGATGGGCTATGCAGATGGACTTTTTAGAAGTTTATCTAATAAATATGAAGTAAAAGTGCATGATAAAATGTGCAAAATAGTTGGTAATATTTGCATGGATATGTTTATGATTGATGTAACTGATGTAGAAAATGTAAATATATCTGACAGTGCTATAATTTTAGATTATGATGATAGTATATACAAAATGTCTGAAATTGCAAACACAATAGATTATGAAATACTTTCTAAAATATCAAATAGAGTTGAAAGAAAGTATGTATAGTAATCACAAATTATTGTGAATATGTTTTTTTTGAGCAAGAAGGTAATACTCTATTTAGTGGGTGAAAATATCACAATTAAATTCATTTTACTCCTCCCATACTAATTTAATAATAGAAAAACAAGACCCTAAAAAATAATTTAAGGTCTTGCTTTTATTTAATTATATTACAAGTTTTGAATCTCTACTATTTGGCATTACTTCATCACTTACAGTAGATGCTTTTATAGCCTGCTCAAGTGTAGGTAACATCTTTTCTTCTGCTTCCTTAAGCTTAACAAGTTCACTGTCTCTTTTCTCAAAAAACTGATGATACCGATTATTTGCATCTTCAAAGCCTTTATGCATAATATCCATACATTTAAGTATAGTTTCTACATCAAGAACGCCTTTTGAAAAAGATTCTGCAATAGCTACCGTTGTATCTGCCGTATCTTGAGATACCTTAATCATCATTGCCTTAGACATTTCTTCAATTGTCTTTTGTGATTCATGTATTCTTTTTGTAGTATTATTTAGCAAAGCACTCGAACCAAGCTGTGAAACAAGTGTTACAAGCATCTGTGTTTTTGATTGTATCATTTGTCTAGTGGTATTCATATTTTCTATATCAGTTATAGCCTGAACTGCAGATACTATTGAAGTAGCTTTCGCCTGCTCAAGTACTGATAGTTGATATGACATCTGTCTAATTCCACTTTCAAGCTGTTTCTTTGCTATCTGTTGCTCTGGTGAATCCATATTGCAAAGTGCTTTACATCTTTCTTCAGCTTCACTTAATGCGATATACCCTGCAACTAGATATTCTTCTAAAGACATTGCAGTTTCCGAATTGCTTTTGGTAATCAACTTTCCATCTTCTGCCCTTTGAATCAAAGCTTCAATTGACTTTTCCATTTGAGCTTGCAAACCAGTAACTATTTGATACGTATTTTTTACTACAATCTTTATTTCATCATCTCTACTTTTCCCTGTAAAGATATAGTATAACCTCTGAAAAAAGCTAGGTGGCTTAGCAAGTATTTCTATTTCATGCTGTCCATTATTGGTTGCTTCAGATAACTTCGTTATCATTTCAACAACTGCCTTATCGTCCTCAGTATTTGCCATCTTCTCTAAAAACTCTCCATTTACATCAGCTGATTTCTTCAGTGGTACATTACCGTAGCTTGTCACAATATTGTTATCAAGTACGTTAATTTTCAAAGCGAACTCCTTTACTGCTTTTTGCCGCTCTAAAGGAAGTTTAGAAAGTCTTTCACTTGCCGTTTGAGAAACAATGCTTGACTCACCATTTACGTTCAAAGTGCTATTTTGTACTTCCTTTTCTAATACTAATTCTGCCATATTATTTTTCCTCCTTAATACAGTTAGAATATTTTTTCAATATGCCTCAAAATTATATCATAATATTATGTAAATGTCAATAAATAAAAAGTAGGATTAAAATCATTTTTTATCTTTTTTTAACCTCATTTTTTATTAATCACTAATTTTTATCTCTTTCAATTTATAAATCTCTATTATCACCCAAAATTCTAAATTCTTACTTATTCGCTAAGATTTAAAAGAAAAAAGAGGCGATTCTACTCACCTCAAATTTACTAATCTTCTTCATCATTATCTTCGTCATCAAATTGTGCAATGTATTCATCAAATACTTTTTCAGCAACTTCTTCATCTGTTACTTCATCGTAATACTCTTCACCATTTTCATCTTCTTTAACTTCTAGAATAACTGCTTCTGCATCCTCTTCCTCTTTTCCTGCTTCAGTTACAATTAGGTATTGTTTTCCGTCTTCGTGAACTATTACATCAAGTATTTCAAACTCTACTTCTTTTCCATCATCATCAACAAGTGTAAGTGTTGGCTCTGAGTCAAAATCAAAATCATCTGAGCAACCTGAGCAGTGTGCGCAACCAGCTGGTGAACATCCGCCTACATTTAACTCTTCATTATCTTCAATCATTTTTGTATCCTCCTTTAAAAATACTTATTTAATATTATACACTATTTTTTTCATATTTCAATACATTTATACATAATTTTACTCTACTACAAACACATTTCCTTTTAATTTTAAATTTACTCCTGCTTTTAAACATACAACTGGCCTTATACCATAACTATCTGTATAATCCGCATCTTTAAGCTTATTACCTGCAAGGACATATACCTTATTTACTCCGTTTGCAGATGTTGAAGCTATAAAGCTACCATTTGCTTTGGTATTTTGAAGAGTGTATAAGCTACTATACTCACCATTTGAAAGTGATATATCATATGAAGTAAAATCTGTATTATTAGAACTTATGCTATATCCATTTTCACCTACGCTATAATATAGCTTGCTAGGGCCAGTTTCGTGACCTGCACTATTATATGAATCTATTAACATTTCAAGTGTTGGGCCTCCAAGTGCGTAAGATGCTTTTGCACCAATATACTTTTTCCAAACACTTTGGTCAAGCAAATAATTTACTACTTTGGTATTATTTAAAGTAGAAGTTGGATAATCTTGTACAAATTTTAGTTTTGTATATGCTGGATTACTTGACGTAATATCACTGTTTCCAGAATAAACTGAAAGAGCATTTGCAAGATTAATAGTAGCTGTATATGTAGATGCACCTCTTACTCCACACTCAGCGCTATTTCTAAGTAGTGGCATTTCACTATCATTTGCCTCATTATCTAAATTGTTATAGCTTAAGAAATCTTTTGATATTAAATATATATTTTTGCCGTCAGAGTAGAATATCTGCCACTCTTTGTCCGCATCACTACATGCTGCGATGTAATTTGTTACTGTTTTTCCTAAATAACTCTCTAAACTTGCATTTATCATAGCAGGAGTTACTACACCTGAATTTGTAGAAACTACTGTTGCAAGATACGCATCATTTGAAAGACTATAGTACATAGCACTAAAGTTTCCAGCATTATCCTCTATATATATTGTAACATATTGAGTAGTATCCTCCATTTCAATAATATTATTTTCTGCTACATACCCATTAGTTTTAAAATAGCTAGCTATTTCATCTGAATTTCCTTCTATATATGATGGTGCGTATTTTATAACCTTCACACCGCTTTCACTGTCCTCAATATCTGAAAGTATTAATGTTACAGTTGTCGAGTCCTTTCTTTTTACAACGCTTTCACTTACTTTTTCTAAATTAAGCACTGGCGCAGTTTTATCAACATTACTTACGGTAAATGTTTTTTCATAATTCTCACCATTATAGCTATAATATACAATTACTACATAGTTAGAATCTATATCATCTATTACATATCTTGCATATGTATCACTGCTACTTTCATTTCTTGTATAACTTCCCTCTTTATTTAACACTGATACTGTAACACCTGTATATATCTTAGGTACTTTTACTGTTGTAACTACATTTTCTGATGTCCACTCTGTTTCAGATGTAGCAAATATTATATTTGATTCTATAGTCATATCAGAATCTAAGTTTAAAAGCTGCAAAAGTTCATCTGTTAAAGTGTAATATGTATTTCCAGGTACTTTTAATCCCTTAGCATAATATACCTTTCCAGTTGACTTAGAAATAACGTATATATCCTCCTGTCCTTCTGCACTTGTACCATACCTTAAAGATGTAATTCCAAGTTTTGAATAATCTACTTTACTAAGTGTTATAGTATTTGAAACAACGTTTTCATTTGCGAACTGACTTCTTGCTTTGCTACTTACCCCTGATATGTTTAGCTGAATCTCATCAGTTACAGGGAAGTTTCCTTGATTTTCAGATTTATAACTATTACAAGCTTCTTGCACCATATTTATTTCAGTTGCAAACATAATCTTTTTACTATTATTGAAAGCACCAAAACCTGCAACTGTTACTGAAGATGCAAGAAGAAGCATTATAACCATTGTTATAACCAGCGCAACCAAACTAATACCTTTTTTCATACTTGCCCCCTTATAAACTTATTTTACCGTTCTTATCTCAAGTAAAGAATATAGCTCGTTATTTAATGTGTAATATGTTGTTCCTCCTACAGTCTCACCTTGAAGATAGTAAAGCTTATCTGTCCATTTAGAGTATACGTATCTGTCATCTATTCCATTTTGCTGCATACCACGTGCTAGTTTTTCGGTATTTAGCTTGTTATAGTCAACATAGTACACATCTAATTTTCCAGTCGAATACCCTGGTTCACTTGCAAACTGCTCCGAAGCTACTGCTGGAACAGATATGTATACTTCTGATGAAAGTGGAAGTGAGCCATGTATAAACTCATAATCATCAATTGCTTGCTGCATTGCATAAAAATCTGTTGCCAAATCCCTTTTTCTAGCCTTTTCAATAACATTTTTGTATTCGAATATAGCTGTTGACGAAATTATAATTATAACAGCTATTGTTATTACTAATGCTACCATTGATATTCCTTTTTTTTCTTTCATAAATCTACCTCCAAATTATATTTACTCTTCGACTATATACCTCTTTAAAATATTATCTTCTACTTTTCCAAGGCCTATAAATTTTTTTGAGTTATACACTCTAACAATCTTTTGAGTTGATGTGCATTCAAGCTTTACTCCATTTAAGAACTTTGACAAATCCTTATCATCTAAATTAACTGCCTTTGATTCTTTATAGCAATCCTCAATTCTAATTATCCTTTTATTCATTTCTTCAGTAGAAAGCTTTACAAACTCTGCAAGCTCAACGCTTCCTTTAATATCAAACTTTCCACATTTTACTCTTCTTAGCTCAATCATTGTAGCCCCGCAGCCTATCTTTTTACCTATGTCATTTACGAGTGACCTAATATATGTTCCTTTTGAGCAGTGCACATCAAAGCTTACTTCTTTATTTTTCAAGTCCACTTCAATATTATCTATGTCATATATTTCTATTTCCCTAGGCTTTAGCTCTAAAGTTCCTCCTTCACGCGCAACTTGATACGCTCTTTTTCCCTCAACTTTTATAGCGCTATACATTGGTGGAACTTGCATCTGCTTACCAATAAACCTTTTTATTCTCTCCTTTATGTATATTTCATCTTTATCTACTACTGAAGCAAACATTATCCTTCCAGTTATATCATAAGTATCAGTTTCAACTCCAAGTAACATTTTAACTTCATACTTTTTATCCTCATAAGTAAGCTCATCCGAAAGCTTTGTTGCATCCCCAACACATATATTTAAAAGCCCAGTTGCTATTGGATCCAGCGTTCCTGTATGTCCTACTTTATAACCTTTAAATATTTTTCTTATTACATCTACTACATCGTGTGATGTTATTCCAGCCGGCTTATCAATCAAAATAACCCCTGAAGATAGCACCTTATTCATTTTTTTGCACCTTCTTTATACTAACTTTTTAAATTCTTCTATTACTACTTTCTTTCCTATATCAAATTCTTCCTTCATTGTATATCCTGCCGCTCTTTTATGGCCTCCGCCACCAAATTTTATAGCAACTTCAGATACATCTACTCTTTCTGAAGCCCTAAGTGAAACTTTTAGGCTTCCATCACTTTTTCCTCTTACATATATTGCTACATCTGTGCCTTTTACACTTCTTAGATAATTTGTTATTCCTTCCGCATCTTCTTCATCTACTCCAAGACTCTTTATTGTCTCATAATCTACATACGCAAATCTTATCTTTCCCCCCTCATATACTTCCATCCTATCAATAGCATAAGCAATGAGTTTAAGCTTAGATTCCGTCATCGAATTATTGATGTTATACATTATTTCTGAAAAATTGATTCCTGTAGATATTAGTTTTGAAACGGCTTTAAAAGTATCTGTGGTCGTATTTGAATAGCTTAGACTTCCTGTGTCTGTTATTATACCAACATAAAGATATGTTGCAATTTCTCTCGTTATCTTTATTTTCATATAGTTCAAGAAATCAAACAGTAGCTCACATACAGCAGGCTTTCCAGCATTTATAACGCAAACATCTCCATACCTGTCTTTTTCCCTATGATGGTCTATCATAAGTACCTTTTTAGCCTTTGAAAAGTCCTCTTCTGAAATTGCAAGTCTAGTCCTATCACTTGAATCAAAAGCTATAAGTAAGTCGTAAGAATCTTCCTCTACTTTATCTATTCCTTCATCTAGATGCTCAAGGAAACTAAATGTTTTTGAGTATGATGGTATTATTACATGTACATCTTTGTTTAATGTCTTTAATGCTAGATACATAGCAAGTATGCTACCAATTGCATCTCCATCTGGATTGGTATGTGCAACAATATATATTTTATTTGACATATTAATTAGTTTTTTAGCTCTTCTAAACTCCCACATAAAATACCTCCACTTTAGCATTTTAAATTATACCATTAATATTTTTTTTATGCAATAACCAAATGCAAATAAATACTAGTACATGGCTATATTTTTATAAATATAAGAACAAAGACAAGAATTGTGAACTAGAAATATTATTAGTATATGCTAGAATCTATTTTGCTCTTAAATAAATTAATAAAAACCAAAAGAAAAACAAAAGGAAACAAAAGAAAAAAATTATATTGACATTTTATGTAAATTTTGTTATAATTTACTTCGTTAATCATAAAAACTAAATGATTATGGAGGTAATAATCATGAAAAAAGATACTGTTTTAATTAAAGCTAAAAGGTTATTTATTGACAGTGAAAACTATCCTGACGATTTTCTTTATACGCGTTACAAGATAATAAGGAGCATTCTCCCCATTACAGATAAGTCCTGTGCAGAAGTAATGCTTGACCACTTGGATGAAGTTATGTTTGAAGTATTAAGCAAACGTCAAGTAACTTGCTTAAATACATACTTTTCACCAGAAGCTAGTATTTCTTTAACTCCAGAATTTTACAAAGAAATATGTTCATCACTCAATTTAATAAAAAGCAAACAGGATTTATACTACATTCCTGCAATAAAGTCAAATAAAATGGCTGAATATAACGATGTAAATCTTAATGATTTAGGTATTTCAGTTTGCAGTACAAATATGCTAATTAGTTAAAAGCTAACTAGTAATGAACTCCTTCCTCATAGCTTTACGTTTTGATTAATATTTTGAAAGGATGATATGCTATGTCTAAAGAATCTAAGGTGGTAAATTTCTATGTTCTATGTAACAAACTTAAAAATGTTATTCGCAAAGGATACCTTGATTGGAACGTTCAACTTGAAAGAATTGAAAGCGTTGCAGAACACGTATATGGTACAGAGATGCTTGCAATTGCTATGTTTTCTGAATTTAACTATGATATTGACTTATATAAAGTAATTCTTATGCTTGCTATCCACGAGCTTGAAGAAACTGTTATAGGCGATTTAACGCATTTTGAAATATCAGCTGAAGAAAAGAAAGAAAGAGGACACGCAGCAGTTACCAAAATACTTGAGCCTTTAAAGCTTGGAGACTATCTTGAGGAGATAATATTTGAGTTTGATGAGAGAAAAACTAAAGAAGCTATTTTTGCTTTTTACTGCGATAAAATGGAATGTGACCTCCAAGTTAAACTTTATGATGAAAAGCATGCTGTAGATTTGAGGAATCAAGAAAATAACTCTACTGCATCTGATGAGAAAGTAAAAAAGCTTCTTGATAGTGGCATGTCCTGGTCTGAAATGTGGCTTAAATATGATCAGGAAAGATATGGCTTTGATAAAAACTTTATGAGTCTTTCTAACTACATTCTTCAAAACGATATATCAATAAAATAGTATGACACCACTACTAATGAAGAAAGGATAATATATTATGGCAAGAGAATACTTTTATGTAAAATACTACAATTTGTTATCAGATTTTGGTATTATGCCAAAATGTAACTGTTACAGACTACATCAAACTGACTCCACATATACTGTTACTACAACCACTATGCTTTCTGAAACAACTAATCGTAACTTAATAACAAGTTTAAACATCGTTTGCAATTTATGTAAAAAATCGACATATATAAATGGACTTGCAACAAAATTAGTATATGAAGAACAGCTTGATTGGGATTAATTTATTATCAATTTATATAATTTTAATGTAAAGCAAATTTTGCTTTACATTTTATTTTTCCTAAATTCATGTTGACATAATTTAGAAAGCATGATATAATATATGTTGTAAGTATTAAAAAAATAGAGGATTTTTCCTCGCATGGAAAGGATTAACTATGAGTAAGTTAATAGATTTGTTCGTAGAAGAATATGACTCTAAAGGAGAAATAGTTTTTGCGACATGGGTACGCGGAATAAAGTCAGGTAGCTGCTTTTACGGCAAGCAGTGCTCTTGCAGCGATTTACTAACTGATGAAGAGGTACTTGTTGTACCCCTTTCCTCCCTGGTTAAAAACGCTGAAGGCGACTTCTCCTTTATCTCAAGAGGAGACCCAAAAAACGATGAGAGGCTTTTCTGCATGAAATTTTCAGACTTGTCAGATAAGGCAAAAGCTCTCCTTGCATAATCTTCTTTTTCTTTGTATAGCGCCAAGCAAATAATTTGCAGGCGCTATTTTCTTTTATCTAAATAGTTATTACATAAAATTTTAGCACTCTAACTTTTAATTGATATATTAGCAATTTTTAGCACTCTATTTTTAAGAGTGCTAACTTTATTATTATTTTTATTGCATATCTAAACATATTGCAGTATAATAATATATGTAAAAGGAAGTGATTAAAATGAACTTAGAAAAATTTACTAAAAAATCATTAGAAACAATTCAAAATGCACAAGATTTATGTAATAAAAATGGAAATGCCCAGATTGAACAAGAGCATCTTTTGTATAGTTTAATTACTTTAGACGATAGCCTTATATTTCAGCTACTAAAGAAAATAACTGATGCATCTGAATTTTCAGATAAATTAAAACAAAAAATAGATTCAATGCCATCAGTAACCTCAAGTGCTCAAAAAGTAGATTCTGTGTATATGGCGCAAGATGCAATATCCTCCCTTACTAAAGCAGAAGAAATAGCCAAAAATATGAAAGATGACTTTGTATCTGTAGAGCACATCATGATAGCACTTTTAGAAAATCCAAATAGATATTTAAAAGAACTTTTTAAAGATTTTGGTATAACTAAAAATAGCTTTTTAAAGGAACTTTCAGCTGTTAGAGGAAATACTAGAGTGACTTCAGATTCTCCAGAAGAGACATATGACGCACTAAAAAAATATGGACAAAATTTAACAGAAATGGCAAGACATCAAAAACTTGACCCAGTAATTGGCAGAGATAATGAAATAAGGAACGCCATTAGAATACTTTCTAGAAAAACCAAAAACAATCCATGTTTAATCGGTGAACCTGGTGTTGGTAAAACAGCTATTGCTGAAGGATTGGCTTTAAGAATTGTAAAAGGCGACGTACCTGAAAGTCTTAAAGATAGAACTATATTCTCTCTTGATATGAGCTCTCTTGTTGCAGGTGCTAAATACAGAGGAGAGTTTGAAGAAAGATTAAAAGCTGTACTTAATGAGATAAAGAAATCTGAAGGAAAAATTATTCTTTTCATAGATGAAATTCATACAATAGTTGGTGCAGGAAAAACTGATGGTGCTATGGATGCAGGAAATATTTTAAAACCAATGCTAGCACGTGGAGAGCTTCACTGTATTGGTGCAACTACTCTTGATGAATATAGAAAATATATAGAAAAAGACCAAGCACTAGAGAGACGTTTTCAGCCAGTTACTGTTGACGAACCAACAGTAGAAGATACAATCACAATTCTTCGTGGTTTAAAAGAAAGATACGAAGTATATCATGGTGTAAAAATATCTGATAGTGCAATCATTGCTGCCTCTACCCTATCACATAGATATATTTCTGATAGATTTCTTCCAGATAAAGCAATTGATTTAATTGATGAAGCATGTGCAATGATAAAAACAGAAATGCAGTCTATGCCAGCAGAACTTGACGAAATTTCAAGAAAAATTATGCAATATGAAATTGAAGAGACTGCACTTTCTAAAGAAAATGACAAAGCATCTCTAGATAGATTACATGCGCTTAAAGAAGAAAAAAGTTCTTTAAAGGATAAATTTGAAGAGTTAAAAGCCAAATGGATGCGTGAAAAGGAAGCTATTACTAAAGTTCAAAAACTTCGCGAAGATATTGAAAAAGTAAATTCTGATATTGAGAAAGCTGAAAGAAATTATGACTTAAAGAAAGCTGCCGAATTAAAATATGGAACTCTTCCTACACTTCAAAAACAGCTTGAAGAAAGTGAAAAACTAGCTGAAGAAAACAAAGAGGCTGGTCTTTTAAGGAACAAAGTTACTGAAGATGAAATAACAAAAATAATTTCAAAATGGACTAAAATACCTGCAGAAAAATTAAAGGAAGGCGAAAAAGAAAAAATTCTAAACTTAAGTGATTTCTTACATAAAAGAGTAATTGGTCAAAATGAAGCTGTTGAAAAAGTATCAGAGGCAATACTTAGGTCTAGAGCAGGAATTGCTGACCCTAGAAGACCACTTGGCTCTTTCCTATTTTTAGGTCCTACTGGAGTTGGTAAAACTGAACTTGCTAAAAGTTTAGCACAAGCTTTATTTGATGATGAACATAATATTATTAGAATTGATATGTCTGAATATATGGAAAAATTCTCGGTATCAAGACTTATAGGTGCACCTCCTGGATATGTTGGATATGAAGAAGGCGGACAGCTTACTGAAGCAGTAAGAAGAAAACCATATAGCGTAATACTTTTTGACGAAATAGAAAAAGCTCACCCAGATGTATTTAACATATTACTTCAAGTTCTAGATGATGGTAGAGTTACAGACTCTGGGGGTAGAACTATTGATTTTAAAAATACTATTATAATCCTTACATCTAATTTAGGTTCAAATTACATATTAGATGGAATTACAGAAAGTGGTGAGATTTCTGATGAAGCCAAAAATGAGGTAAATAGTTTGTTAAAACAAAGTTTTAGACCTGAATTTTTGAATAGACTTGATGAAATAGTATTTTACAAACCACTTCAAAAAGAAGAAATTACAAAGATTCTTGATTTAATAATTTCAGACTTAGATAAGAGATTATCTGATAAAAACATAACTCTTTCTCTTACTGATAATGCTAAACACTATTTAATAGATGGTGGATTTGACATGATATATGGTGCAAGACCACTTAAAAGATTTGTTCAGAAAAAGCTTGAAACACTGATTGCAAGAAATATACTTATGGGAAATATATTAGATAATTCAGTGGTAAGTATTGATGTAAAAGATGATAACTTGGTTATATCTTAAGCTTAAAAGTGATTAAATGCAAATTTAGTCACTTTTTATTTGACTAGTATGTCTATAGGTGCTATAATATTTATACAAAATTAACATAATTTTACATTAAGTAACTAAAAAGGAGGAACTTATATGATTAATGTAGGTGGAAATAGCTATAATAACGGTATTCGGTTTAGGTCAGATAAGTATAACGTTTCTTTTGAAACTATAGATGGTGAAACTAAAATTTACCTTAGAAGCAACTCGGGAATAACTGATACAAAAAAAGAGTCTAAGTTTACTGATTTTATCACAAAAAGGAAACATTTTTATACCATATTAACTGCTTTGTACAACTTTTTCACAAAAACACCATTTATACGTGGTATAACTGCAATGATGAGAAATAGCCCTTCTATTATATACATAGTCTTAATAAATGCCTCTCTTGAAACCGCACTTTCAAGGATGGATATAGAAAGGCAAATAGAAATGAGTTCGGCTATTTTATTTGTTATACTTATTAATACTATATTTGCTATTCTTTCATATGTATACATTATAAAAAAGATTTTTAAGAATATAAAATCTACATGGGAATATCATGGTGCAGAGCATAAAGTCATTTTTACAAATTATGAGAACAAAGAGCTTACTCTAGAAAACTGCAGAAAATCTCCAAGAATTTCAGATAATTGTGGTAGTATGCTAGTCTTCCTTATACTCTTTTCATATGTATTTATCTTAACAGTATTCTTACTGTTAAAAGTGCAGTACATGGTTTCATTAAGTTTCATTATTGCCTACTCTATAAGCTATGAAATGTTTTTGATGGATAGAAATAATAAATTTCTTAAACCAATATTTAAGCTTGGTTACTGGTTTCAGGAACATGTTGTAACTAGAGAGCCTGATGATTTTAAGTTAAGTCAAGCAATTGATGCTTTTAAAATTCTTGAAAAAGCTGAAAAAGGAGAGATACCTGATAATGAGCTTGAAGAGTTATTAAAAGCTGGTAATAGTTTATCTCTTTTACAAAAAATGGCATAATATTTATTTAACACAGGTTTTATTTTATAGGACCTGTGTTATTTTTTTATAGCTATTTACATTTTATGTAAAGTTTGATATAATAATCAATGATGATTTTCATATACTTCTTATATGCATCAAAAGAGCAAACCAAAATATGGCAAATGCCAAGGAGGACAAAAAATGGAAAATTTGATTTTTAAGGCAATTAATCAGAAAATCGGTGTGGGCCGCATTTTACTTCAGGATGTACAGGCAATGAAGCCTATACAAAAGTCGTCAAAAAGTGGCGGATACAACATATTCGCTATTCAGTATGGCGATTTAACCCTTCTCGTATGGGTTAACCAGAATGAAGTAAAAAAAGTAAAGACGGTTGCCTGGTAAGTTCTTTAAAAGAAAAAATTTTTCTCTCCCGAAAGGGAGTTCTTTTATGCCTAAAATCAAATAATTTACATGTTACATGCCTAAACTTTAAAAAATTGCTTGACAAATATGTCAAAATTTTATATAATAAGTCTTGTAATATTTTGTTCCACTAGCTCAGTTGGTAGAGCAGTTGCCTCTTAAGCAATTGGTCCAGGGTTCGAGTCCCTGGTGGAGCACCAAAATAAAGTTTTGTCGAACCTTTTACAAATGCTAAAATGAGTAGCTTTTCAGTATGTAGATGTTTGACGAATATTTTTTACCATTTCGCAAGTGAAGTGGTATTTTTTATACCCCCAGAGTTGTGATAGAATGTCTTTAGAACGCTTTAGTTAAGTACACTAGCAAGAACGTGCTATAAATTTAACTGTTACATAATTTTACTTACGAAAGTATGTAACCCACTATGACACTTTCAAACTTCATTTGCAAATATGCCTAGTTAGTCTCCTTAGCGGAGGGCATATCAAATATCAAATATCAAAATACATTTGATACAAGAATAATAATTTTCGTTTATTATTCTTGAGAGATAAAACCAATAAATTATTTATATCTCTGGTGTAGTAAAAATATTCTCTATAAATATTTTTACTACATACAAAAAAAGCTTCGCTTTTTTTAAATCAAAACGAAACCTTACATATATTTATTACCATAAGATATATAATAACTAATAAGTTTCATTTTCTACAAACTGAAAAATTTTTCTGCATACCTGCATTAAAATTTTTCATTATCACTTTAATCAATAAATGATTAAAGGTGTTTGACTTACTTATATACACAAATATAATGTGAAAATTAAATATCAAAAGGTATATTTTTAGCATCACTAAAGAAACCTAAAGCATTACTGCTTTTGACAACGCTAAACTTTCCATAAAATTTAGTATTTTTTAAGGATTTTCACTTATAAATGTGCTTTTAGCAAATCAAACATGATATTTTGTAGCACTTATTATTCATTAATTTCACTGCCTTAAAATAAAACAAACACTAATTTAGGCACTTTTAACTCTAATGGCTCATCTATCTACAAGAGGAATATCAATATTCAATTTTTCAGTATCACATTTCTATGACAATAATACTATATCACGAATTACCTTGAAAAGCAATAAAATCACGATAATTAATTATAAAATCCTGACGGATATTGAGTAGATAATACAAAAAGCGGGAACATTTTCGTTCCCACCTAAAATTATCCAATAATTCTGAGCTCAATGTTTTTTAATTGATTAATGAATTTTCTCAATATTTTACCAGCAATACCCCTAGTCTTTTCTTCTGATTGCCGTTCTAAGTTATTAGGTAATATTCCTTTACTTACAAAATACTGAGCTTTATAGTAATTATATAAGTTTTCTTTACAATTAATCTCAACTGTTAAAGAACAAAAATGTTCATCATATTTATTCAAACAAATAAAACCATTATGATAGATCTGAACAGTAGAATATCCGCTATTTGTTATGCATTCAAGTGCAATCACTTCTTGTCTAAATTTGAATTTAAACCTATTACAAAGATACTCATAATCTTCTTCTGCACTTTTTTTGATTTTTTTAACTTTTCCATAATTTTTACGTCTTCGTCAGAGATAATATCAAATATGTTTGCTCTTTCATAAGTCAAATTTTCCATTGTAAAATCCTCATTAAAAGTAATTCTTCATTTTGTTAAATAGCAGTAAATGCTAAATTGTACCGAATTATATCATAAATCAAATATTATATACTTGTCTTCCACAACGTATTCCAAAATATATACCAAAATCTATATTAGAAAGATCTACTTTGACTTTAAATGATATTAAATCTAAAGACACACTACTATCTTCTACAGAACTGATAGAAATAAACATATTTTCTTTATTGTTATAAGTACCTTTATATTTATGAATAGATTCTATTTTTGCTTCGTTAACATTATATTCAATAATATGCCTACTATATTTAAATAGTGTATCTAATGTTACCAATTTGTATGAACTAAACTCAATAGTTGCAAAAATAATATTAAAATTATATAAAAGTATTACACCATTAACAGCTATTAAACGTATTTCATCTATAGAAGAAAAGAACTTTAATAAACTTTTATCAGTAATTTCATATCTATTTTCTTGTCTATTATAGTAGTATGCTTCAATATAATTAATATCATTTTCCTTTTTAATAATTTCAATTCTTTTTATAAATGGGTTTATCATATTATTTGAAATAGATGAATATACATAATGAATATATTTAGTATTTACATTATTTTCATTGCGTAATTCTATGGTCTCTGTTTTAGAAATTTCATTTACAAAAAATGCTTCTCCAATTTTTTCTTCTTTTACATGTTTTCGTGAATTTTTCATAATATTATGTCCTCCTTAAAAGTAATTCTTCTATTTTATTAAATAGAAGTAAATATTAAAATGTGTCTACATTATAGCATAGTTATAGAAAAAAAGCAAGTGTGCCAATTGACACACTTCCATATTTGATAATTATAAAAATATTATTTTACTACTCCAATTTTTTCTATTTCCGTGATAGAAAAAATTTCATCGAGTTTACTTTTTGAGAAACCACCTTTTTTAGCAATATCTCGAAGAGCAATAGCACCTTCTGAATTTTTTATAATGCTAAATACTTTTTTTACATCAACTTTGACTTCTTCTTTATAATCAGCAAAATAAAATATCAAAATCAGCATTCTCATTTGGAGTAGCAACAAAGCTTTTCAATTTACTTAAGTCAAAATGTCTCTGTAGAAATTCCTTTGCTTCAGTTACGTTACTTGCTTCAATTGTGACCTTAATCATAATAAAAATCTTCCTTAAAAATAATTTTTATTAGTTAGTTCCTATAACTATCAAAAGATTCAATTTTTCTAACAAACCTATCCATATCCTTAATTGATTTAAATTGAATATCAATAGCAGTTACCCGATTTGTTCCTGATTCGCGAATTGTAAAATCGTGCATCCTTAAAACATTGCAAGACTTAGCAAATTTTTTTATAGATTTTTCAATCATTACAAACTCATCGGTATGTAATCTAATTTGCTTTGTTGTTTCATTATTTGCAACAACTTTAACCATATATAAATTCCTCCTTAAAGTAAGTCTTTCTGCTTTTTAAAGTAGAAAATTAATATTAGAATGTGCTTAAATTATATCATAGATTAATATAAAAGTTAACAAAATTTTCGTTCTGCATAGAATATCATATTTTCAAAAAAGTCATTGAATTTTTTCACAAGCATTTGCTTTACGTATAGTATCTTGGTTACAATGGCAACATGTTTCAATTTTGAGTTTAGATTCATATAATTCATAAATTAACCACGGACATGGTTGAATTAAAATAAAATCTGTACCATCATCTAACTTTACTGAAAATTTTCCATCAGCATTAATAAAAACATTATTAACTCCGTATTCTTTTATATCTTCCATAATATGAGGTTCGATATAAAAATTGATATGAGCCCAAATGAGTGCTATAATTCCTTTAGAAACTTTTTTTGATTTCTCATATAATTCCTTATTAGCTACTTCTGAACTTATAGTTTTACTTTTTACCATAATAGATTTCTCCTTAATGATTAATATTTCTACTTTATTAAGTAGAAACAAAATATTAAAATGTGCCTAAAATATAGCATATATTAATATAAAAGTCAAATTTTGCATTTCTGTATTGCGAGTAAAAATTAAACCTTTTACCAACTAACAATAAATTAATTCTGAATATATCATTTCTTCAGCAGAATTCATATAATTATTCATAATACCAGCCCATTTTAAAGTGTCAGTATTCAAAATCCTCCTAAAACTTAATTTTACTACTTTTAGAACTATATTTTATATCATTTCAGCTGTATAAAAACTATATTTTTAAAAGTGTACTTAAGTAAGTAATACTGGGTTAGGACTTTTGACTAAGTACTAATATATTTGACTTTTATATTAACCTATGCTATAATCTAGATATTATTTCATAATTTATTTCTACTTAATAAAGTAGAAAGATTTAATTTCAAGGAGGACTTTTTTTATGAGTAAAAGCATAAAAGAAAGTGTAGTAAATCGGTATATAAATGAATACTACAAAGAGGTATATAAAATTTCTAAAGAAAAACAACCTAATTTTTGGGAAGCTGTAAGAAAGCTCTGTTTAGATCCAAATGCTGATGTAACTAATTTAATTATATCAAATGAAAATTATTGTGTATGTACTGATTATATTTATCGCTATAACCATATTTCAAATGTGGTTGAAGAAGCAGAGAACGTTTTGGATGCTATCAAAATTATTTCGACAGAAATAATTAATAATGAAAAAAGAAAAGATGTAAATGTTGAATTATTTTTACTTGAAAAGAGAGTTAAAAGATTAGAGGAAAGAACAGACTCCATTAGCTCACATCATACAGTATATTATTAATTTATTTATAAATGCACATTATTCATATTTTTAATTTTATATATTTTTTATAAAAACTATATATTTTTTGTGAAAAATAGCGTATAATTAAATAAAGTAGTGAATACTATGTAATGTAGATATTGTTCTACTAGGTCTGAAATGGTTTAACTAAATTAGGACCTGACCCGAGTTTACGCAAAGCGTAAACAAAAGCCGTTTTTTTATTAAATCGGCTTTTTTATATTCTTTTATTTTTTAGAAGATTTATGATATGTCTAAAATCTTTTCCACTAAAGAAAAATGATTCTACCTTTGTAAACGGGATTTTATTTTTTCTTTTATAATCTAGCTTATCTATAACAGTTAACATATCTGAAACTTGAAATAATCTCTTTTTTGCATGGTCAAACTTTATTATTCTTTCAACTTTTGAATTACTAGCCAAAATAGTATCTAGTATAGTTGCTAAAGTTTCTTGCCCATTATCGTAATAGATAGCTATTTTATCAAATGAATTAATATATTCTTGATTATTTTGGAACAAAAAGGGGCTGTAAAAAAAGTCCAAAGAAAAAATGAGTGAATTTCAAATATGCAGTAAACTTAATAAAGAAAAAAATTGCTGAACGTGTTGCAGAAAAGGATTTCAGCGGGATCCCCGGACTGATTTACATAACAGCAATGACAGAATTCATAAAGATAAGAGAACGCATTGCTCCAAACGACAAGATAGAACTTTAATTCCTCTTTTTCCTTGATGATATAATTTCATTGGGGAGTTTTTATATTCTTAATTTTTAGGTAATTTCTATACAATTAACTGTAATTTAAATTAATATCATATTTTTAATCATGAAGCCTTTTATTTACCAATTCATATTTTTTAGTATTTGATTTTTTTATATTATTTGATATAATATAGAAAGAATTAATTATTTAAGGAGTGATAATATGAACATAAAAAAAGGAAACACAATTTTACCAGTTATAGCAGGTGTGCTTATAATTCTTGTCATAATTCTCATGATAATATACTTTTCTTTAGATGGCTCAGAAAATGTTAATAAGAAAAATAATAATTCTAATGCAGATACATCAAAAAATACTACTGAAACTAGTGCAGGCAAAGATGAAACTACTACTAAAGTAGATGATGAAAATGAAGTTGAAGAAGTAAAAAAGATAGATGAGTCAAAAGACAAGGTTTATGAAAAAGAAATAAGTGTAAATGACAGAACATATAAAGCACCAGTGATTAACTATACAACAAAAGCTGCCACAAGAATTAATTCTGAAATTGAAAACAAGTACATAGACGCAATAAAAAATGGTAATTACATTGTATATAGTTACTACATGTATGTAGGTATGATTTCTCTTATACTCGATTACAACTATAGCTCTGGAGCTAATGCTTATGAGGTATATAATATAAACTCAGATACCGGAAAACAAATGACAAATGAAGATTTATGTGAAAAGTTAAAAATAAGCAGTGGTGACTTTTTAAATAAAGCAAAAGATGCATATAAATCAACATTTGAGGAGTTATACAAGGATATAGACAAAAACAGTAATTCATATACAAAATCACTTGAAGCTACACTAAAAAGTGCAGATGATGCCATAAATGCTCCTATGTACATAAATCTTGAAGGTCAGTTTGCTATTTATGCAAAAATTACATCTGCTACAAGCGGATTAGAAGAATATCATCTAGTAGAATTTAAATAATTTAAGAAAAAAAGGCTATAGCATAACTTGGTTTTGCTATAGCTTTTATATATATTACAGTCCTAAAATCATTGTTGCTACCATAAAATAGATAAGTACAGAGCAAGTATCAACTATTGTAGTAATAAGTGGAGAAGCCATGATAGCAGGGTCTAACTTTAACTTTTTAGCAAGCATTGGAAGAAGGCATCCAAGCGATTTTGAAAGTATTACAGTTGCAATAAGCGATACTCCAACCACTATTCCAAGACTAAAATTTTTATATATTAAAGTTATTCCGAGCGCACACAATAATTGAAAGAGCAAGCCCTACTAAAAGCGCTATTCTTACCTCTTTAAAAAGAGCTTTTAGCCAATCTTTAAGCTTAATTTCTTCAGTTGCAAGTCCGGCGAATTATGAGTGTTGAAGCCTGTGCTCCACAATTTCCACCAGTATCCATAAGCATAGGAATAAACGATACAAGAAGTGGAAGTGCAGCAAAAGCATCCTCATAATGACTAATTACTGTTCCAGTAAGCACTGCAGAAACCATTAAAAATATAAGCCAGACTATCCTATTTTTAGCATGAACAACTACTGAAGTTTCAAAATACTTATCCTCGAGTGGCTTTACTGCCGCCATTTTAGAGAAGTCCTCTGTATTTTCCTCTTGAAGTACCTGCATAGCATCATCAAAAGTAACAATACCTACAAGCCTATCTTCATTATCCACAATTGGAAGAGCCAAAAAGTTATACTTTTGAAGTCTTCTAGCAACCACTTCTCTATCATCCAAAGTATTTGCCTTTTTAATATTAGTTCTCATTATATCTTTAATCTTATCATCAGGCTTTGCAAGAAGCATTTCTCTTACAGAAACAATACCAATTAATTTTCTTGTATTATCTAAAACGTAACATGTATATATAGTCTCACTATCAGTACCCTCTTTTCTTATCTTTTCAAACGCCTCTTTAACACTGCTTTCACCCTTTAAATCAATAAACTCATTAGTCATTATACTACCAGCACTTTCTTCAGGGTAACTTAAAAACTCATTTATAATCTTTCTTTCTGAAACAGGTATAGACTTTAAAATCCTATTTACCATATTAGCTGGCATTTCACTTATGAAATCAACCGCATCATCAGTGTAAAGCTCGTTCATAACATCCTTTAATTCTTTATCATTTAGTGACTTAATCAAATCCTCCTGAGTATCATGGCTAAGTTCTGAAAAAACATCTGCTGCTGCATCTTTAGACAAAAGTCTAAACACAATAAGCATATACTCATAATCTAGTTCCTCTATCAAGCTAGCAATATCTATACTGTTCATTTCTTCTAATTTCTTCTTTAAATCACTAAGTTTTTTATCTTTTATTAAATTCAAAACTTCCTCTTTCATCTTTTGCCTCCTTTATATATGTATAGCTAAATATTCTCTATCTGAAAATCAATCTCTTTCATTCCGTGTTCTTTGAGAAATGCATTCGTTTTTGAAAAATGCTTGCAACCAAAAAAACCATTTCTTGCAGAAAAAGGACTAGGGTGCACAGTCTTCAAAACTAAATGCTTTGGACTGGTAATAAGCGCTTCTTTTTCTTTAGCATAAGAACCCCAAAGCAAAAACACAACTGGAGTATCTTTTTTGTTTATCTCTTTTATAATTGTATCTGTAAATGTTTCCCAGCCTTTTCCTCTATGACTTCCTGGCATATCCTTTACAACTGTAAGTACACTGTTTAAAAGAAGTACACCTTGCTTTGCCCATTTTTCTAAAAAGCCATTATTTGGAATATAGCATCCTAAATCATCATGTAATTCTTTAAATATATTTTGAAGCGATGGTGGGACTTTTATTCCTGGCATAACTGAAAAAGAAAGTCCATGAGCCTCACCTACTCCATGATACGGGTCTTGACCAATAATCACTACTTTTATATCCTCATAAGGAGTTAGCTTTATACTACTAAAAATCTTGTCTTTAGGCGGAAAAACTGTTTTAGTTCTATACTCTTTATTTACAAACATTGTAAGCTGTTTAAAATACTCTTTTTTTCTTTCTTCATTTAATAAATTCTCAAAATATGTCATAATATGTTCTCCTCTTTTTCTAAATAATATTACCATAATTTTACTATTAATTCAATTTATTTAGGAAAATAAATACTAAAGAATCCTATGTTCTTTAGTATCATCTTTATTTAACCATTTTTTATCCTATAAAGGAGCCTTATTTTCTTCTTTATATCATCAATATTTATAGCTTCCTCGTGACCAGGATAAATCCATACATTACTAAACCTATCAAATAACTTTTCTATTGTTTTTCCCATATCATTTACATTTGAAGATGGAAGGTCACATCTACCATAACAATTATGAAATATAGTATCACCAGTAAATAGCACTTTCATATTTTCTTCATAAAGACATATACAGCCACTCGTATGCCCTGGAGAGTGGATAACCTCAAGTACAATATCTCCGAACAGTTATCTTATCCCCATCTTTTAAAGGAGTTACATCATTTGAAGTAAGCTTTGGCTTTACTATATCTGGAAAATGGAAGAAACATGCTTTGTTTGTATCATCAATTCCGCCCCTATCATTTTCATGAATCATTACTTCAGCTTTAGTATAATCTTTAACCATATCCACTACGCTAAAGTGGTCTATATGACAATGCGTAAGAACTATTTTTTTTACATCAACTGAAAGCTCTTTTATTTTTTCTATTATCTTTTCACCTTCAAATCCTGGGTCAATCAAAACACCATTTTTATCCTCATCGTAGATTATATAACAATTAGTTGGATAAGACTCATCACCTACATAAATTACTTCTATTTTGTTCATATTTTTACCTTACTCTCTTTACTTCATAAATACTATCAATTCTTTTTAATTCACGAATTATTCTAGATAGCATATCATTATTATTTACTACTGCTGTAAGTAATATACTATATTCTCCGCGAATTTACTCTATCAACTTTTATACTCGATATACCAACTTTCATATCATTTAACTTCTTAATTATATCAATAGGTACATTTTCCCTAAAATTAGAAAGGACTTTTAAATTCACATCAAAATTAGCTACTACTTTCTTTTTCCACTTAACATTTATCTTTCTATTTACTAAGTCTAAAGACCTAAGATTAGGGCAGTTAGCTCTGTGAACAGATACACCATTTGAATAAGTTATATATCCAACAATTTCATCTCCAATAATTGGCGAGCAGCATTTAGCAAATTTTATTAAGCAGTTATCTAAGCCTTCTACTTCAACTGCATCATTTGATGAATTTTTCACTTTAGTTTTTGAAACTTTTATTTCTTCTATCTCTTCTTTACCATATACTTCATTATACGCAGAAACTATTCTATTTGCAGCTTTTAAATATGACAAACTTCCAAAGCCTATGTTTTCATAGACATTTTCTAAATCTTTACATTTAAGCTCCTTACATGCTTTATCTATAATTTCCTCTGAAAGCAAGCTATCTATATGAATTTTATGTTTTTTAAGTTCCTTCTCTAACAGCTCTTTTCCTCTTAATATATTTATGTCCTTATCTTTCTTCTTTATGTATCCTATAATCTTATTTTTTGCATTAGTAGTTTTTACAAATTTAAGCCAGTCTAAATTTGGTCCAATGCTACTAGCTGATGTTATAATTTCTACTACATCAGTATTTTCAAGTACTGTAGAAATTGGCATAATTTTCCCATTAACCTTTGCACCTGTCATTTTTTCAGCTACTTTCTGATGCACACTGTATGCAAAATCTACTACAGTTGAACCTTTTGGAAGAGCCTTTATTTCGCCCTTAGGCGTAAATACAAAAACTTCTTCCCCAAAAAGCTCTATTTTAAAATTATCTATCTCAGATGCATTACCTATAAGTTCTTTTTGAAATTCTAGTGTTTGCCTTATCCACATTATTTTTGCTTCTGTTTCATCAATTTTTAAAGACTTATTCTTTTCTTTATACATAAAGTGTGCAGCTATTCCGTACTCTGCATGCATCTGCATGTCCCATGTACGAATCTGGACTTCAAAAGCCTTACCATTTTCACCAAAAACTGTTGTATGAAGTGACTGATAATTATTAGTTTTTGGAACAGCTATATAGTCCTTAAATCTTCCTGGCATTGGCTTATACTTTTCATGTATTATTCCAAGTGCTGTGTAGCAGTCTTTTACTGAACCCACTATAATTCTTATTGCAAGAAGGTCAAATATTCCATCAATATCATAGCCTTTATCTTGCATTTTTCTAAAAATGCTATAGAAATGCTTTGGTCTTCCGTAAATTTCTGCTTTTACATTTTCCTTCTCTAATGCTTCCTTTATGTCGTCAATCTTCTCTTTTATAAAGGCTTCTCTTTCTGATTTCTTGCTATCAATTTTTTTCTTTATATCATAATATGCATCTTTGTACAATATTTTAAAAGCAATATCTTCAAGTTCAGACTTTATACTAGATATTCCTAGTCTATGTGCAATTGGTGCGTAAATTTCTAAAGTTTCTTTTGCTTTTGTTATTCTAAAATCTTCAGGCATTTTATCTGCTTTTCTCATGTTATATAGCCTATCTACCAGCTTTATTATTACTACCCTTATATCTTTAGCAATTGCCATAAACATCTTTCTTAAGCTGTCTTCATTTAGTTTATCTAAATTTGAATAGTTAAGATATGTTATTTTATGCACACCTTTTATTAAATCTGATACTTCTTTTCCAAGCTTTTCTTCTACTTCCTCTAAATTTCCACCGTTTCTTGGAAGTTCATGAAGAAGCGCAGCATATATTGATGGCATGTCAAGTTTTAGTTTTGCAACATCTGTCGCAACCCCTAAAGTATGCTCTATATATAGCTCACCTGTATATCTTCTATTTTCCTTATACGTTTCTTTAGCTATCCTAAATGCAACTTCTAATTCTTCTTTTTTATATTTTATCTTGCTTTCATCTAAAGCCTTAATTAGCTGTTCTTCCACTTTTCTCACCTACCTATATTAACCCAAACACATGATTAACATATACATTATATATTTTACCACAAATATCTATTAATTTATATATCTTGAAAGAAGAAAAAAATAATATATTAAAAAAAGGTAAAAAAAATGGGATACAAAGCAAAAAATTCATGTAAAGAAACATATGCTCTCTACATGAATTTTTTTACTTCCTGTTATTTAATACTTTTTAGAAAAGAAAACTTAACTGGAAATACTATATCTTTAGTACTTGGATTAATATATACATTTTGAACCTTAACTATTAAGTTATACTCAAGCCAGCTAAGCATACTTTCTATAAACGAAAGAGCAACTTTTATAGTTATATCTGTATCCATATACCCTTCATATATGCTAACATATTCATCTTTTGGTATTACTACTTGATAAACTTCTGGCTCATCTTCCTCCATATTTGTAATTGCAATATCTACAAGTTTTGGAAGAAGTATTTCATTTAAATACTCAATTACTGTAATAGGTACTACTTTTTCTCCACATGATTCAACATTTTTATTTACTCTAGACACTTCCATATTAACTTGTAAATTCTTAAAATTCATAAATAACAGCTCGTGATTTAGATACTTAACATAGTTCTTTATTGTTCCAAATCTATATGAAAATTTAAGGTCTTTAAGTACGTCTTCTAGCCTATCTTTATCTACTACTCCCTCATACGTATTATTTAGCATTAGGTAATATGTAATTGCTACTCTAAGTGCAGTCCCTATCCGCACTTCTGTTACCTGTGGAAATGAAACTTTTGTGCTTATTGTCTCTTTCTTCATTTTGATACCTCCGTAATTATACTATTTAGTTCTAAAAGGGTTATTTCGATAAGATTATAGCATAGAATATCTATAATTTCAATTAATTTCTATTAATAATTATTCATTTAATTATTATTTCAATTTTGTTTAATCTATCTTTTCTTTCAGTTTATACAAAAGCTCTAGTCCTTCTTTTGGAGATAGGTCATCAAGATTTGTTTTCTTAAGTATCCTTGATACTTCATTTAAGCTATAATTAAACATGTCTACTGCTATATCTTCTGCATTTATCTTTTTACTTGTTTCAATGCTTTTTTTAGCGACATCTGAAAGCTCTAGCTCTTTTAGAATTGCTTTTGCCCTAGATATTGTTTCTTTTGGAAGTCCAGCAAGTTTGGCAACATATATACCATATGACTCGTCTGCTGCTCCTTTTAGTATTTTGTGAAGGAATATAACGTCATCTCCACGTTCCTCTGTTTGTACTGAATAATTATCTACATTTTTCATCTTTTTAGCAAGCTCTGTAAGTTCATGATAGTGAGTTGCAAATAGTGTTTTGCACTTTACCTTTTCTACAATATACTCAACTGTTGCCCATGCAATAGCTAGTCCATCATATGTAGATGTTCCTCTTCCTATTTCATCTAATATTACTAAACTCTTTTCAGTAGCATTTTTTAGTATATTTGAAAGCTCTGTCATTTCTACCATAAATGTAGATTCACCCATTGCTAAGTCATCCGATGCTCCAACACGTGTAAATATCCTATCTACTACGCAAAGATTTGCTTTTTCAGCTGGAACAAAGCTACCAACTTGTGCCATATATGAAATGAGTGCTACTTGTCTCATATATGTAGATTTACCTGCCATGTTTGGACCTGTGATTATAAGGAGCATGTCTGAATCATTTTGCAAATATGTATCATTTGCAATAAATTCTGCATCTTTTAGTGCTTTTTCAACTACTGCATGTCTTCCACTTGTTATTTCAATTTTCATATCTTCATTAAATTCCGGCTTTACATAGTTATAGTTTACTGCAACATTTGCAAAAGATATTAATGCATCTAAAGTTGCAACTATACTTGCTGATTTTTGCACTCTTGCTACTTCTATAGCAACTTTGTCTCTTACAGCACAAAATAGGTTATATTCCAAGTCATTTAGCTTTTCTTCTGCATTTAGAAGTTTTGTTTCTATTTCCTTTAATTCTTGCGTTATATATCTTTCTCCATTTGATAAAGTTTGTTTTGTTATATACCTATCTTTTGGTACCTGTGATTTAAATGAGTTTGTTACTTCAATATAATAGCCAAATACTTTGTTATAGCTTACCTTTAATTTATTAATTCCAGTTATTTCTTTTTCTCTTGCTTCAAGCTCCATAAGCCAGTTATTTCCTTCTGTTTTTGTCGTTCTATACTCGTCTACTTCACTATTATATCCTGTCTTTATAATTCCACCTTCTTTTAAAACTATTGGTGGGTCATCTTCTATAGATGCTTCTAAAAGAGTGTATATATCTTTTAATACATCTAAATTATTATACATCTCTATTATATATTCGTTATTAGTAACAGAAGCAAGACTTTTTAGTAAATCTTTTAGTTTCGGTAAGTTTTGAGTAGAGTTTTTTAGTACTACCATTTCTCTTGGGCCTGCTTGTTTCGATACTACTTTAGATATTATCCTTTCTATGTCATATACCTGCTTTATTACGCTTAGTATCTCATCTTTTAGTATAAATTCCTTTGTGAATACTTCTACTGCATTTAACCTCTTCTCTATTTCTTTTCTGTCTAAAAGTGGATTTTGAACCCAACTTCTAAGCAATCTTCCTCCCATAGCCGTAGATGTACTGTCTAGTACCCAAAGAAGGCTTCCTTTCTTTGTTTTTTCTCTGTTTGATTCTAGTATTTCTAAGTTTCGTCTTGTCTGAATATCTAGCTGCATATGTTTCTCTATTTCATATTTCTTTATACTTCCAATTTGAATAGCACCATCTTTTTGCGTGTCTAAAATATAGCTTAAAAGAGTTTTAAGTGCATAGATTTGTACCTCAGAGAAGTTACTTGCATCTATTAATCCTTGAGTGTGCTCATCTAAATCAGTGCCATCAAAATACGAAATGTATGCACCAAATCTTTTTTCAATATCTATTAATATCTGTTTTCCTTTCTCTTCTTTCTTTACAATTACTTCTGATGGGAGTACTCTTGCCACTTCATCAATTATTTTTGTTTCTAAAGTATCTAAGATATTACTCGATACGTATACTTCCCCTGTTGATATATCTGCATATGCAAATGCCGCTTCTTTCTTTAAAATAGCATAGCTTGCTAAATAATTATTTTTCTTTTCTTCTAGTAGACTTGCTTCTGTAATTGTTCCTGGAGTTATTATTTTTACTACATCTCTTTTTACAAGTCCTGTCGCAAATTTTGGGTCTTCTACTTGCTCACATATTGCTATTTTGTATCCTTTTTCTATAAGCTTGGGAATATATGTATTTACGCTGTGATATGGTATACCACACATTGGAGCTCTTTCCTCTAAGCCACAGTCTTTTCCTGTTAGCGTTAATTCAAGTTCTCTACTTATATTTACTGCATCATCAAAGAACATTTCGTAAAAGTCACCTAGTCTAAAAAATATTATGCAGTCACTGTATTTATTTTTTACTTCTAAATATTGTTGCATCATCGGTGTTGGTGTCATATTTATACCTCTTTTCTCTTATTACCATAGCAAATTATATCAAAAATTGCCGTAATTTACAATAAATTATGCATTATTTTTTACAAAAAAATATATAAAATTGATAAAGAAAGAAAAATATAAGAAGATAGATAACCTACCTTCTTATGTAAGATATTTAAAATTTAATAAACATACTAATTTTAATCTTTGAAATACACTGTAAGTCTTATCATTGGCTCTGTTCCAAATTCATTTGCTTCATAAGTCTCTTTTTCAGGAGCAAGTTCAAGCATATAGTCTTCTGTTTTTTCATTTGTAAATTTCATTGATAAATGACTATTTACAAATTTTTCATATACTTCGTTATACTCAAGTGTTTCTCCTAGTACATTAATTAATGATGTAAAAGCATCTTTTGTAATAAGTTTCTTTTCAGCAACTGAAATTACTATATAACCACTTCCACCTGTTTTTAATACTGTTATTTTTTCATTTGCAATTCTAACTAGATTATCACTTTTTAAGTCACTACTTTTCTTGCTTGCCTCTTCTTTAGTTATATATAATGAATCAAAATCTACAAATTTTACTTCTTTATTTACACTCATTGATATTTCTTTATCTGTTAAACTAAGTCCAATACTATCTATGCTAAAGAACTCTTTATCATACTTTGAAATGTAATTTGATATAGCCTTATCCTCTGCAGAATTTACAGTGCTGTATACTATATCAAATATTCTATATGTTATAGCATCTATTTTAGATATTCCATAAATATTACCAGTAATTACTCCACCTTCATATTTTAAATCATTTTCATATTTTAGTCCAGATGCAATTATCTTTATCTTTAAAGCATTTCCTTGTACTCCAGTTGTAATTTCACCTTTTGTTCCTAAAAGATTTAAAATATATGGACTTCCCTTTATCTCATTTTCTATCTTGTCAAATGAAAAATCACCAAGCATAGCAACATTTTGTACTTTTTCAACATCAACTAAAGCATCAAATTCTTCTACATTATCTACATTACTATTTACCTCTGCTACCTCAACATCTTCATCCTTTTTACTAAAATCTCCAAATAACCCTACTCCAAGTACAAATGCAGCCACAACTACTAAAAACATACTTATACGATTTGCTCTCATTCCAACCTCCACATACAATATATAGCCAAATATATACATAAAATCATACATACAAAATCATACAATTAAACATACAAGCCATATATCATTTTTCACAACTTAAGTGTATCACAAAAATATTTTTTGTTCAATATGTGCAGACAAAATTTCACATTTTTCCAACTTTATGCTACGCAAATCTTAATAACTCTACACCTTACTTTATTATGTTATGACTTGAGACTTATAGACAGTTAT
>JAFVCY010000084.1 GCA_017478805.1 Clostridia bacterium | reverse complement strand
TCCATTTATATCTGCATTTATCTTCTTTCCTTTATTTGTTATAAATAATCCCCTATACTTTCTTCTACTTTTATTATAATTCTCTTTTATTATTTCTTCTTTATCTAACGCACTTACTCCTGATGTATATTTTTCTGATATATAATCTACCTCTATTCCTTCTATAGCCGCCTTATATTTTATCTTTTCTACTAAATTTTGTAATGGAATTTGAACAAAATTCTTGTTATAATCCATATTTTGTTTTATATCTTTCAAATCTCCTATTACTATCTTTCCTGCATTATTTTCTTTTGCATATGTAATTACCATTCTTGATACTTTGTGCATATATGTTTCTATATAGTTTCTTCTTTTTTCATATAGCCTTTTTATTTGCTTTGTATTTTTATAATACTTTGCATCTTTATCCATATGCATTTGAACTTTTTGAAGATATGATATTTTCTCCATTATATATCTGTTTTTGGATTTTACAGGTCCTCCTGATATAAGTAAAGCTTTAGCATTATCTCTATTTGTGCATGCCACTATATTTGTTAGTCCTAAATCTATTCCTACTATATTAGTATTTGTTTCTTTCACTTTTTGCTCTTCTTTTTCATATATTATGTTTAACTCTATTTTTCCTTGTATTTTTCTTACCTTTATCATTTTTACATGCTCAAAATCTACAAGCTTTCTTAATTTATTCGAAATTAAGAAATTTAAACTTTTTACTTGATATTTTTTCTGCATCTCTTTTGATAATGATAATTTTATATATTTTCCTTCATACCTTATAGCATATTTTGTAAATACAATTTCTACTACGTCTTTCTTTCTATATTTTGGCTCTTTTGGCTCACCTTTTAATGATGTTTTATCTTTTTCGTACATTTTATTCAATTCGTTATATGATTTTTCAGATGCTATGACTGATATTATTGCTTCTTGAAGTGTATGTGAATGTAAATATTTACTATGCCAATTGCTTTCTCTAAAGTATTTATATATTTTACTAGATTCAATATTTATACTTCCAGTTAAATTTATTTTAAATTCTTTTTGTCTTATTCCGTATGTAAATATATTCATAACTTTACATACATGCCACATTAAATCATCCACAATTTCTACTTGATTATCTTTAGCATTATCTACTATATATTTAAAGCTTAGTTTCATTATTTAATCTCACCTCGCTTTCAAAAGTCAAAAATATTATATCATTTTTTTTACTATATTGCAAGCAAAAATTGAATATTTTAGAACTTTTGTTTTATGTAAATTTCAACATTATCATTTTTTGAGTATGACTTTCCTATTGAATGAAAAAATACATCAGTATCTCTACTCTAAACTTGATAACTTTAATGAACTTAATATTGATGATAGACTTATGCTTTTTGTAGCAGAGGCATTTGAGAATTCTAATATAATTAACGGAAGTATATACTCATCCATGATAGAGGTAAATAGTAGATACGTAAAAATTCGGAAAATTAAATTTTCTAAAAATGACTTAAAGAAAGTTTTTGATATTATAGAATATGGAGACATGTGTAAACTTGTTTCAACTGATATAGACATTTTTAGTTCTATTTGCTAGAACATTTTTTGGAGCTAGATTTTTTCTAGCTCCTTGTACTTTGATAATTTTTGTGATAACATATATATTGTATTTGAAAGGAAATGTAACGTGAGTGATTTTAAAATAAATGATAAAGTAAAAATAAAGAATAGTAACATATTTGGGAAGATTACAAGTATTAATGAAAGTAAGGTAATGTTTAGAACTTTAGATTTAAAAACCATTATTACAAATATTTCTGATATAGAAAAATATGAATATACCGAAGAAATTCCCAAAGTAACTTTTAGATACCCTAAAGAAAGTAAAAAAGACATAAAAAATGAAATTATGTTAAGACATTTAACTAAAGAAGAAGCTATTCAAAGATTAGAGAAGTTTTTATCAGACAGCATAATGAATAATGAGT
>JAFVCY010000083.1 GCA_017478805.1 Clostridia bacterium | reverse complement strand
TAAAAAAGCGGTGATTCCGACCATAAACTGGAAGCTAAAAAAGGAAACTAGAGAGCACACTCTAGTTTTATTTTATTTATTTAAAATTTTTATTGCAATTCAAACAAATGTATGGTATAATATTTACACTTTGGGAGGGGATTTATATGAATCAAAAATTAAAAAAAGTGACTATTAGTCAAGATTATTGTAATTATTTAAGACAGTATGATAGTAAGGTACCATATAATATGGACAAAAAAGACCATTTGTAGGAGTATTATTTATGGTAGAAGGGCTTATGTATTTTGCTCCTATGTCTAGTCCAAAACCTAAACATTTGACTATGAAAAACTCTATGGATTTTCTAAAGATTAATGATGGAGAATTTGGAGCGATAAACTTTAATAATATGATTCCAATGTGTGAAGGTGTATATACCACAATTGATTTTGATTATGATAATGTTACACTGAACAAAAAATATATAGAATTGCTTATTAACCAGTTATTTTGGCTTAGAAGAAACGTAGATATTGTTTGTAACAAGTCACGATATTTGTATAACATGTATAATTCTAAAAGACTTCCAAAAAGTATAATGGAAAGATGCATCAATTTTAAACTTTTAGAGGAGTATTCTGTAAAATATAAGTTAGGTGATAAAAGTGAGTAAAAAGATAGATGAATTAGGAATAAATGATTTAAAAATAGTTCAAGACTCAGATTATTTTTGCTTTGGAACAGATAGCGTGCTTCTTGCAAATTTTGCTAAGTCTAATAGCAAAAATAAAAATGTGCTTGATTTATGTTCGGGAGTAGGGGTTATTCCAATTATATTTTCTGCTAAAAATTCATATTCAAAAATTATGGCTGTAGAGCTTCAAAAAGAAATGTATGAACTTTTAGAAGAAAATGTTAAGATTAATAATTTGGAAAATAGTCTAAATATTTTAAATGAAGACTTAAGATGTGTAGATAAAATAAGAGAGTATATCTTTAAAATTACAAAGAGGAACTGTGTAGATATTATTACTGTAAATCCACCTTATAAGCCTAAAGGAACAGGAATTGTAAATGAAGGTAGAGTTAAATTTATAGCAAGACATGAAGATATGTGCACTTTAGAGGATATTTTTAAGGTGTCTAGCAAACTATTAGAAAACAAAGGTAAACTATATATAGTGCACAAACCAGATAGACTTTGTGATTTAATAGCTATAGCAAGAATTTATAATTTAGAGGCTAAAAAGATTAGATTTGTTCAGCCAAATATTAACTGTTCGCCAAGTATTGTTCTAATTGAATATAGTAAAGGTCGGAGGAAATGAAGTAAAAATCTTAAAACCAATTATTGAGTACAATGATGATGGTTCATATACAGATGAAATGAACAAGATATATGATATTAAGGAGAGTTTAAATGAAAAGTAGAGGTATTTTATACATAGTAGGTACGCCTATAGGAAATATGGAAGATATAACTATTAGAGCATTAAAAACATTGAAAGAAGTAGATGTAGTTCTTGCAGAAGATACAAGGCAGACTTTAAAGCTTCTGTCTCATTATGGCATTAAGAAGTCACTTATATCTTATCATAGACACAATGAAATAGATAAAATTAATCAGGTTATAAGTATTTTAGATGAAGGTAAAAAAGTAGCACTAGTTTCTGATGCTGGTATGCCAATTATTTCTGACCCTGGACAAGCTCTTATGCAGCACTTATGTAGTAACAATTATGATGCAGTAGTTATTCCAGGTGTTACTGCAGTTATAACTGGACTTGTGAAATGTGGATTAGATGCATCTAAATTTGTATTTGAAGGCTTTTTAAGTGTAAATAAAAAGCAGAGGAGAGAAAAATTAGATATATTAAAAAGCGAAACAAGAACAACTGTTTTTTATGAAGCACCACACAAACTTTTATACACTTTAAAGGATATGCTTTTGACAATTGGAAATAGAAAAATATGTATAGCTAGAGAACTTACAAAGCTTCATGAAGAATATATCTATACTGATATAGTAGAAGCAATAAAGACTATAGAGGAAAATGGAATCAAAGGTGAGATAGTTTTAATAGTTGAAGGGGCAAATAAAGAGGAAATAAAAGAATTAGAAAAAGAATCTTTGGAAAATATATCAAGCAAAGATATGGTTTTATCTCTAATGCAAGAAGAGGGAATAGATAAAAAAGAGGCTATAAAGAAAGTAGCTAAGATAAAAGGCATTCATAAAAATGAAGTGTATAAAGAGGTAATTGATATATAATTTAAAGTAGTATATTTTGAATACTTGATTAAATATTGATTAAATTGTACTTTTTAATCTCTTCGGGTCTAATTCCCCGAGGCTTGCCTCGGTCGTAAGAAAAGTGGTATAATAAGAACATAGAATAGAGAGAAATGAATTAGTTAATGATAAAGTTAAATAGTAAATGGAGGAAAATGTATGCCAAGAATAGATGCAATAGGCGAAAAAGATATAATAGATAGTATGGATAAAATACCAGAAGAATATAGGGAAAGAGTAAAAAAAGTATTACAAAGCGAAAGAAAAACATATACCACCGAAGTAGTACAGGGAGAGATAGGGGATGAAGTTTTATCTGATGAAGAAATCTCTAGCTTCTTTGCCGATACTGATGATTTTGTATTAGGACACGGTACACCAGGTGAAGAAGAAATAGTGAGTGCAATTTTCAAAGAGGGATTAATAGTTGAAAATAGCGAAGAAGTGGAGTTTTACATGAATACTTTAAGAGGACTTGATAGTACATCTGTTGCTTTAGGAAAAGGCAATGAAAAGTTATATAATGAAAGCCAACAATTGTTAAATCATTGGGAACACAAAGATTCAAAAGATATAATAATTATTTCACTTCCAATTAAGTATATGATACCAAATATTCCATATATCGCTGATAAATATTTACCTTTTTATGTGCAAGATACCAAAAATGGAGGGTTATTATTAAGACCAGAGTTTATAAAAGGAAGATATAATGCAAGAAATAATTCTTTTACTCCAAATACAAATTTCTATAAAAATTTAGAGCCTTCAAAGCAAGAAGAGTTAATTAGTGAAGTAAAACAAAAATTTATGGAAATGATTATTAATGGTATTAAAGAAAAACCAGAAGAACTAAAAGAATTATTTAACCTAAATGAAGAAGAATTTGAATATTTAGTTACTTGTTGGTATGCCGAAAATTATAAGAATTATATAGATAAAAGAAGTAGTGAAAAAGCTGAAAATATAGAAAGTGAAATTGATGAATTTAATAGTGATTGGAATGAAAATTGGGAAGATGAATTTGAGGATATTACTGAAAAATTAGGAAAAGAGACTGAACGAGAACAAGAAGATATTATTACTATGGATGAAATAGAAAGTGAAGAAAAAAGTGAAAATGAAAAAATGGAACATAAATTACTAAGTGAAAAAGATATTACAGGGTAAGAGGTGTATATTATATATGGTAGCAGAAGAATATAGCGTAGCATATAGTGAGGTTTTAGAAATATTAAGACATGTTCCAAAAGAGGAATATGAAAAAATAAGTAAAGATAAGTTAGATTTTTATGAGAAGAATAAAAAACAAGGTTATAATTTTAAATATGATGTAAATAAGACATTAGATGAGCAAGGTGTATCTAAAATTGCAAAAGTGATAATAGCAACGTTATATAGAGATTTTTGGGCACCAAATGAAGAAAGAATTAGTATAATTCAAATGCAGGATAATATTAGAAGTAAACTTAAAGATGAAATGCAAATAGATTTTAATCCAGAGACAATGTTCAAAAAATCTAATATAGAAGAAAAAAGTGAGGAAATGCTTAACGTTCCTGCTTTAAAAGAAAAATCTAGATTAAGTAAAATTTGGGACAAGTTAAAACAAATTTTACATATAAAATAATTTAAAAGTTATAAATAAAGTTAACTTAAGGAACTAGAAATATTGCTAGTTCCTTAAGTTTATATATTCCCATCTTAAATTTTTAGTTTCTTTTTGGTATATATTTTATATTCCTAGCATAGATATATAGAGAAATAAAAAGTATTTGGAGGTATATATGTGTGGAATAGTTGGCTTTTCAAATAGAAAAAAGCTTTTTGAAAATGAGGAGTATGCAATTAGAAAGATGTCTGAAAAAATAGCTCATAGAGGAGAAACAGCAGAGGGTTATTATAACACTGAAGATGTATATTTAGGACATAGAAGACTTTCAATAAGAGATATTGAAAAAGGCACCCAGCCTATGTCATTTTCAGATGAAAATGGAAATAAATATACGATAGTATATAATGGAGAAATATATAACACAGAGTATTTAAAACAGTTTTTGCAGTCAAGAGGAGTAGTAATAACTACCACATCTGATACAGAAATACTTCTAAAGTTATATATACTTTTAAAAGAAAAATGTTTAGAAATGCTAAGAGATATTTTTGCTTTTGCAATATATAGCGAGCCATCAGGCACAATATTTCTAGCTAGAGACCAATTAGGTGTAAAGCCTCTTTTTTATACTATAATTGACTCTGACATCATATTTGCATCAGAAATGAAAGCACTTCTTTGTTTAGACGAAGTACCAAAAGTTATAGATGAAGAAGGAATAAAAGAGCTTTTAGGTATGGGTCCTGTTATGCCTATAGGTAAAAATGTATTTAAAGGTATAAAGGAAGTAATGCCAGGAAACTATGTAATATTTGATAGGGGTAATACGTTAGCGGTTAGATATTTTAAGCTGAAAAGCTATAGTTTTACAGATAATGTTGAGTGGACAGCAAAAAAAGTGCATAGTCTACTTTCAAATAGTATTCGCTCTCAGCTAGTATCAGATGTAAAGCTTCGGATGTCTTTTATCTGGTGGCCTTGACTCTAGCATAATAACAGCAGCTGCTGCAAATGCATTAAAAGAAAAAGGAGAAAAGGAGAATTTAAAAACGTTTTCAGTAGATTATGAAGAAAGTAAAGATAATTTTAAAAAGACAGACTTTACTCCTGATAGGGATAATAAATATATTGATATAATGAAAGAAAATTTTGATTTAAATCATAAGTATATTGTTATTGATAATGATTCACTATACGAAGCACTATATGAAGCTATGATTGCACGTGACCTTCCATCTATGGCAGATATAGATAGCTCACTTTATTTGTTTTTTAAATATGTAAAAAAGGACGTAACTTGTGCTTTAAGTGGAGAGTATTCCGATGAAATTTTTTGCGGCTACCCTTTGTTTTATAGAGAAGACACTGTAAACGCAAATACTTTCCCATGGTCTATTTCTCTTGATTTAAGAGAAGGACTTTTAAACAAAAAATTAAAAGAGAAAATTAATTTAAAGGAATACATAGAGAAAGAGTATAAAGAGGCACTAGCAGATGTACCACTTGAAGAAACAACTAATGAAAAGGATATATTAATGAAAAAATATTCTTATCTTAGCATGTTCTATTTTGGACTTAATCTTTTAACCAGAACAGATAGGATGTCTATGGCTCATAGCTTAGAAGTTAGAGTGCCATTTACTGATATTGATCTAGTAGAGTACGTATATAATATACCATGGGAAATAAAAAACTATGGTGGTCATGAAAAAGGTATTTTAAGAGAAGCATTTAAAGATGTACTTCCAGAAGAAGTTCTATACAGAAAGAAGAGTCCATATCCCAAAACATTTAATGAGAAATATAGCAAATTAGTTGAGGATACTTTAAGAAAAATAGTAGAGAACAAAGATTGTAGAATTAAAGAAATATTAGATATAGAATTTATAAAAAAAGAAATTCTAGATAAAACAAACGATGAATTTACAAGACCTTGGTTTGGCCAGTTAATGCTAAGACCTCAGCTTATGGCTTACATTATTCAAATAGAAATGTGGCTAAGAGAATATAACATAGAAATCCAAATAGAAAAATAGTATAAAATAAAGGTGTAAAATAGATTACACCTTTATAACTTTCTATTCGTCTTGCGCTACTAAATTAACAACTATAGGAGTATCCTCTTCTAAATTTCCTATTATATCTATAATATACTCTTTGAAGCTTTCAATAAGTTCAATATTCTCATTTTGCGGCAAATTTCTAGTTTCTATAGTAACGTATATTTTACTAGTTGTTTTTTCAACTTGTTTTAAAGTATATGCATGTTTATTATCTGAATTAAATCTAACATATATATATGAGTGCTTTACATTAAAATTGTGCCCCTCAACAACATATTTTAAGTCATTTAGTTTAGTGATTATTTTTGTATCATCAGCTGGAGTATGCAAACTAGTTATAGTATCGTACTCAAATTCTAGTTCTCCATTTTGGACTTCTAAAGTAGTGTCAAAGTCAGTGCTTATTTTCTTTATAAAGAAAACTCCACCACCAATTAATATAAGTGATATAAATAACATTATTAATTTTCTCATTAAACGCCTCCTATTATATATTATTAAGTGGGTTACTATCTATTGCATTTTTTACCTCATCACTATCTACATGAGTGTATATTTGAGTAGTAGAAATAGATTCATGTCCTAAAACTTGCTGAAGAGCACGGATATCAACATGTCCATATTTATGCATAAGAGTAGCTGCAGTGTGTCTTAATTTATGTGGAGTATATTTTCTGCTATCTAAGCCTGCAAGTTCAACATATTTCTTTACAAGAAGCTCTACCATACGTCTGCCTATTCGTGTCCCACGTTCTGATATAAAAAGTGCATCTCTATCTTTCAAATTGTCTTTAGGCCTTACTTCCATGTATCTAGAGATAGAGGTAAGGCAAGCTTTATTTAAATGTATACTACGTTCTTTATCGCCTTTACCTATAACTGTTAGCCTATCATCTTTTATGTCTTTTAAGTCTATATTAACCAGCTCTGAAAGTCTAAGTCCACAATTTAGGAATAGTGTTAAAATACAATAATCCCTTCTTCCAAACTTTTGTTCATTGTACTTTACTGACTGAAGTAAAGAGGTAGATTCTTCTAAACTTAAGTACTTAGGAAGCCTTTTTTCAAGCTTAGGTGAGTCAAGACCAATTGTAGGATTTTTATCTAAAACTTTCAAATTTACAGCAAGAAAGTTATAGAAAGACTTGATTGCAGAAACTTTTCTAGCTCTAGTGGTAGATTTTAAACCAGAATGATTTTTTTCTTTATGACTACTATCTAAATAGGAAAGAAATGAATAAAAATCAGTTGTATTTACTGATTTAAAAAAATCTAAATCTAAATCGTTTACATCAAGTTTTTCATCCCATACAATCTTATTAATATTCCCACATGAACTATATAACTTTAAAAAAATGCATAAATTCCTCAAATCGTAATGATATTCTTTCAAAGTATTATCAGACCTATTTTTTATAACTTGCATATACTCTAAAAAATCATTTATAATTTTAGGTACATCATCATATTTCATATATAACCCCCAAATGAAATATTTTTACATAACATAGTAATAATATCATAATTATACTTAATAGTCAAGTAGCAAAAAATATTGAAACTATAAAATGAGCTAGGAAACCGGTTAGAGAATTATTTTTTTATTTAGGTTATACATAAATAAAAATTCTTAGGCAACTCTTCTAAATTCCAAATTTCAAATTTAGAAAATTAAAAATATAATATTGATTTTAAGTGCATTTTGATGTATAATCAAGCTTAATAGTTACATATTTTCAATCAATTAATATTATGAAGATGGAGGCGTTACTATAAATAATATGCTGTAACAAATAATCATTCAAGCATATAATTATTAATATTAAGAAGAAAAGCAAATCAATAGAAAGGAAAAATTATGAACGAATTTAGATTTGGTAGATTTATTCTTAAATCATACACACTTGTTTCACTTATTTATACTGTTATAATGATAACAATAACAGTTTTGGCTTTTGCAAAACCTGAGCTTAAAATAGGTGAAGAAATAATAGGAAAGTATAGTGATATTATAGAAAAATATGGAATAGAATTACAAATCAAATTTAATTATGAAGGTGTTCTATATGCTATTATATCTTTATTTTCTGTTTTTGAAACTATTTTGCTATACAGAGCAGCAAGTATCCCTAGTCAATCTGTATTTTTATTAATTATTGATTTATTATCATTAGGTGGGTATATTTGGCTTATTGTAAATAATAATTTTGGAACACATGATTTGTTTAATATGGTACAAATGATAGTTTTATTAATTGGCATTATATGGGCAAGGCTAGAGATAGATTATTAAATGAAGGATTATTAATTAGAGATATGACTATAGGTAAACAAGATTCCTATAGTCATAATTTATATAGTAAGTTGGATTAATTAAAATATTAAAAAACATGGACGATAGGCAAGTCTATCGTCCTCAATTTACTTTTTGCTACTCTTTTTCTGAAACTACTCCATTAGAAGAAAAACTAGAAATAGACTATATAAAAATATATGAAGGGAAAAATTAATTTTACTGTTATATAAACTCAACAAATCAGTATCATGTAGATGCAATGCTAGAACCAAATGGTTGGAAAGTAGGTGTATTTACCAATAAGGCAAATGAACATAGCAAAATTAAACAAATATTACTAAGAAGTAATTATGATATTATAGAAGATGATGGTAAACATAGATGACTATATACCTTTGATTATAACACATCTATTAAAGAAATAGCTGACAAAGTAATAGAAGTATATAAATATATGGAAAATGAAATAAAGAAAATATAAAAATAATAATTATGTAAAGTAGGAGAGAGAAGAGGATTAAAAAATATACTACTAAAATATAATAATATACAAATATATTTATAATATTTGTATTAGCTAATGTTATAAGTATGAAATGCTTTAAATAAAATATATTAAAAAGAAAATTATTTTATTACAAATAATAAATATTTATAATTAATTAAAATTTATAAATTAAATTTCTTAAATATTTTATTAATTAATTATTAAATATTTAT
>JAFVCY010000082.1 GCA_017478805.1 Clostridia bacterium | reverse complement strand
TATTAACATTTTCTATTTTAGTATTTTTTCTTCTAAAAAAGTGTAACCAATATATATTTTTTCTTGTCATATAAAGTAGGAGGGATAAAATTGGAAGATAGTGAGATAATAGAGATGTATTTTTCAAGAAATGAAAAGGCAGTAGAAGAGACAGATAAAAAGTATGGCAAGTATTTAAGTAAGGTAGCATATAACATTTTAGAAAATAGTGAAGATAGCAAAGAGTGTATAAATGATACATACCTTAATACTTGGAACTCTGTTCCACCAAAAAGGCCAAGCATATTTAAGATATTTCTAGCAAAAATAACTAGAAATATAGCTATTAATAGGTATAACAAAGAAAATACTTTGAAAAGAGGTAAAAATGTAATCAAAGTATGCACTGAACTTGAAGAGTGCATAGATAGTGATTATTTAGAGGGAAAATTAGATTATTCTAGATTGGTGGAAAGGATTAATAATTTTTTAGACAAGCTATCAATTGAAAAAAGAGTAATATTTATTGAAAGGTACTTTTATCTAGAAAATGTAAAAAACATTGCCAAAAAGCATAATTTAAGTGAAAGTAATGTAAAAGTTAGTCTTATGAGGATAAGGAAAGATTTAAAAAAGTACTTGAAAGAAGGTGGCTATTATGGATAGTATGCAGCTTTTAAAAGTAATAGGTGAAATTCATGAAAAGTTTTTAAGTGAGGAGCAAAGTTTAGAAATTGAGAATTTTGGTAAAAAGAAAAGGTTTACTAAAAGTAGCGTTTTTAAGGTGGCAGTAATAATTGGTATAACTTTCATATTTGCATCTACTGTATTATATGGAACAGTTAAAATATACGAAAAGCTTAAACCAAAAATAGTACCATCATATACATCAAATCTTTCTTCAATAGATGAAAGTACAGTTTGGATAGGAACATTTAATTTAGTTTGGAATGATTTCATGGATAATATAGTAAAAGGTAAAATTGAATTTGAGGATGGTATAGAGTCAAATCTTGCTAAAGAATTAAATAAAAGAAAATTTACTATATCTGAACTTTCTGAAAAATCATATTTCAAATTTAGTGGTAAGGCAGTTAGCAAAACTAAAGAAAAAATAGAAAACGAAATAAAAGAAAAATTAAACGCGGAAAGTGACATTTTAGATAAAGTTAACTTTGATGACCCAAATGGCATTGTGCTTTATGCCATGCTAAAAAAAGAGTTTACTTTTCTAGAAGGATTTGACATATTAAATGTAAGGCCATTTAATAATTCTGAAGAAAAATACAAGTATTTTGGAGTAAATCATGATAATTATGGTTTGGCTGGAAAAAATGTTGAAGTTTTGTTCTATAACTCTAAAGCAGATTTTGCAGTTAAATTAAAGACTCGTGAAGGTGAAGAAGTTATTTTATATAAATCAAATGGAGAGAATAAGTCTTTTGAAGATAGCTTTGAAGAACTTGTTGAAAAAACAAAAAGATATGAAGGAGATAGAGAGTTTAATGAAGCTGATAACCTAGTAGTTCCGTTTATATCTTTAAGTGAGGTTATAAACTACGATGAATTATGTGGACGAATGATTAAAGGTACAAATTATTATATTCAGCAGGCTCTTCAAACCGTAAATTTTGAACTAACTAATATGGGTGGAAGCGTAAAAAGCGAAGCATTGTTACATGCAACTATGAGAGCATATATAGAACATGGAAGAGACTTTTTATATACTTCAGACTTTCTTTTATACCTAAAAGAAGAAGATAAGACCTTGCCATATTTAGCACTGAAAGTTTCTGATACGAGCATTCTTGTACAGTCATCAGAAGATGAATATTACAGAGAAATTATGGAAGATGTATATAAAGTATTTAAAAAATAAAAGTTAGATGTTTTGAAAATATTAATAGCACACAAAAAAAGGCGGTATACGTACATATATACTGCCTTAACCTTATCTTCTATTTTACAAAAAGCATCAGAATATTACTTTTTAGAAATTATTTCATTTACTTCTTCTTCAGTCTTATTTACTATCTCAGCTATAGTTTTAACGTCTATACCTTTTTTATGCATTGAAATAATAGTTGATTTTACACCATTATCAAAACCTTTAATTTCACCTTTTTCTTCAGCACGTTTTTCTTTAGACCTCTCATCTAATTTCCAAATTTCATATTTGTCAATAAGTAGTCTGTTATTTTCATCTGCTAAAAAGTCTTGTCTAATCTTTTCTGCTTCCTCAATATATTTATTTTCTTTCATAGCTTTATTCACCCATTCTGGATTTGTACCCTCTATATATGCAAGCCATAAATCAGCTCTGCTTTCTAATTTTGGATTCATATTCTTAAATTTTGTTAGCTCCATCATATGAATACTCGGCGTTTCTTCTAATTTATATTTTAAATTAGATTCTTCGGTCATAGCCCATATAGTATGGTATTTTTCTATATCATTACGTATTGTATAGTTTAAAATAGCAAGTG
>JAFVCY010000081.1 GCA_017478805.1 Clostridia bacterium | reverse complement strand
AAGAAATAGAGGAGATAATTACATATATAGTAAAGCAATTAATAAGAAGTAAGATGTTTGATAAATATAGAATAAGAGGAAGGTATTTTTTAGTTGTATTTGACGGAACGTAAGTAGCATCGAGTAGAACAAAATACAATGAAAATTGTATAGTAAAGAATTAAGCAGACAAGCATGGAAAAAAGTATAAGGAATATAGTACATACTTGTTAGAAGCAAAATTAATAGTAGGAGATATGGCATTTAGTATAGGAACAGAGTTTGTAAAAAATAAAGAAGATATAGAGAAAATGAATAGTAAAAAAGGAAGTGACAAAGCTAAGCAAGACTGTGAAATAAAAGCATTTAAAAGGCTGGCACCAAAAATAAAGGCAAGATTTCCAAAGCTTCCAATAATAGCAGCAGGAGATGCACTATACTCAAAAGCAAGTGTACTTGATGTATGTAAAGAAAACAGCTGGAAGTATATAATAAGATTTAAAAAAGGAACAATACCATCATTATTTGAAGATTTTGAAGAAATTGTAGAATTAGAAAATGAAACACCAATACCAGGATATGAACTTGCAAGGAATATGGAATACAAAGGACATAAAATGAACATTGTAAGATATAAAGAAAAAGAAGATGAAAAAGCAAAGAAAAAAAGTAAGAAGAAAAAAAGCCTAGTAATATTACTTTTGATGACATTGATGAATCTACACTAAAAAAATTTATAGAAAAAGGGGTTAAAAAAGGAAGAATTTCTTATGAATATACTAATGATGTTAAAAACGATGATATAAAAAATGATAATAATCAAATTAATAGACCATTTAGAGCTATATTAGAAAAGATAAAAAAGAAAATCAATATAACTCAAGATGGAGTAACTAAAAAACAATATAACTAAGTTAATTGGATATATAGAGAAGGAAGTAGTAGACAGAAAGGGTACTAAAAAATATTTTTCTCTCTATATATTTTTTTTTTTTTTAGATTTTTTTCTTCCATTATTTTCAAACTTTTTGTTGTATTATTGAGTTTTGTATAGTAAAATATTATAGATAAGAAATTTTTCTTTTTTTTGGGTTTAAAGGAGGGGCGAAAGTATGCTAGAAAGATTTTATCCTAGTTTTGTATATAGCAGTGTTATAGATATTCCATATTCATTATTTGAGAAAAATGGTATAAAAGCAGTAATATTTGATATGGATAACACTTTAGTTAATTCAAAATATATATATGATGAGAAAGTTAAGATTTGGCTTAAAGATTTGAAAGAAAAGGGAATAAAAGTATGTATATTAAGTAATACTCCAAATTACAAGAAAGTTGAACAAATTGGAAAAGAACTTTCTATGCCATATTTACATAGAGCCTTAAAACCTTGGTCTTTTGGTTTTAAGAAAGCACTAAAAATCCTAAATGAGCCTAAAGAAAGTATTGCAATTATAGGTGACCAAGTATTTACTGATGTATATGGAGGAAATAGATTTGGTATAAAGACAATACTTGTTGAACCTATAGACAAAAATGAGTTTTTTATTACTAAAATGAAAAGGCCAGTTGAAAGATTAGTTATTAAGAAGTATAAAGAAAGAGTAGAAAGTAAGGGGTAGATGTATGGAAATTATTAAGTATGTAGCAGTAGCTATAATTATGGCAATATTTGGACAAGTTGTTAAGCATTTGAATAAAAAAATGCCACCTGTTGTAAGTGAAGAAATAACGTATAAAGAGTTCTTTAAGTCACTAAAAAGTGATTTTAAGATAGATATAAAATATAGTTTAATATTAATTGTTTTAAGTTGTTTAACTGTATATTTTAAAGGAATAAATGTTAGCTCATGTCTATATATGCTTGCATATCCAATGCTTATGATAGTGTTTTCAATAGACTATAGATTTCAGCTTATACCTGATGAAGCACATGTCTGGTTTGGAGTTTTAGGACTTATTCAAATGCTATGTGATTTAAGTAATTGGCATACATATTTACTTGGAGCTTTAATTGGTGGAGGAATATTCCTTGCTATTGCTGGATTTGCAATACTAGTGCTAAGAAAAGAAGGTATGGGATTTGGAGATGTGAAGCTTATGGCATCACTAGGTTTCCTATTTGGTATGAAAAATATCCTTGCAATTACTTTAGTTTCCTTTTTTATAGGTGCAATAATAGGTGGAGCACTTCTTATACTAAAGAAGAAAGATGGAGGAGGATATATACCTTTTGGACCATTTATAGTTATAGGTGCAATACTTTTAGTATTTGTAGGGGCAGATAGTATATTTGATACATATATAGCATTATGTTTAGGACTAAGTAATGCATTTTCAGATTTAGTGTATAAGGTAAGCAGTAAATAAAGTAATTTAAATGTATAACGTGGAATAGATTCATTCTAAATAAATCTTTAACTGTGAATAGTAGAAAATTCATATTATTATTATCTAAAAGATAATGATTTTGAAAAATATAGAAATAGGACTAAATTTTTTAAGTACATCTATATATTTACCATAAAAAAAGAGTCAGCTGACTGACTCTCCCAGATGAGTAGGTGTATTTAAAATACATTTAATTTTCTAATCTATCATCATCTGTACACCTAGCGAGCTTACTTGCTCTGGTAATATAAGTATAACAAATAATATTATTTTTGATAGTACTTATGTAATTAATATATGTAAAAAAATAGAATTATTAAAATAATAAATATATACAAAAAAGATTTTAAAAGATTTTTATATAAAAAATAATTATGTAACTATATTTAAAATATTTTAAGGAGATGAATTTATGATAAAACCAGAACTTCTTGCACCGGCAGGAAGCTTAGAAAAAGCAAAAATAGCATTCATGTATGGAGCAGATGCAGTATACTGTGGAACAGGCGAGCTTTCTTTAAGAAGTAGAGCAGAAGTGGATTCTGATATGCTAGAGGAAGTTATTAAGTATGCACATAGTATAGGAAAGAAAGTTTATGTTGCACTAAACATTTATGCAGAAGATGAGTATTATGACAGGATTAGAGAAGAAGTAAAAAGACTAGCAAGAGTACATGCTGATGCAATTCTTGCAAGTGACCCAGGAGTCATAGAGGTTATAAAAGAAGAAGCAAAAGATGTAGAGATTCACATAAGCACTCAGGCAAATGTTGTAAGTTTAGAAAGTGCAAAATTTTGGCATAAATATGGTGCCAAAAGAGTTGTACTTGCACGTGAACTATCAAAAGAAAAAATAAAGTACATAATGGAAAATAAACCAAAAGATTTAGAAGTTGAGATGTTTATACATGGTGCAATATGTTATGCGTATTCAGGAAGATGCTATTTAAGTCATTATTTAGCAGGAAGGTCAGCAAATCTAGGTGACTGCGCTCAGCCATGTAGGTGGCAGTACAATATAACGGCTTCAGAAGTTAATAATCCTGATAGTATAATAAATGTTGACTATGATGACAAAGGTACTTATCTATTTTCATCAAAAGACATGTGTTTAATAAACCAAATACCAACTCTTTGTGAAATGGGATTAGATAGTTTAAAAATAGAAGGAAGACTAAAGACAGAGTATTATTTAGCAAGTGTAGTAAGGGTATATAGAAATGCAATAGATGATTACTATAAATTAAAAGAAAAAGGCAAAGAAAAAGAGTATGATGCATCAAAATATTTAAAAGAGCTGTATAAAGTAAAAACGAGAGGACTTAGTGAGTTCTATTTCTCAAATAGCTCAAATCAAGATATCCATGACTTAGATGGAAATAGTGATAATTTAGACTATGAATATGGAGCAAGAGTAGAGGAAGTTTTAGAAAATGATATTGTTATATGTGAGATAAAAAACAAGCTATCTATAGGTGATAGCCTTGAAATATTGTCTCCACATGACATGAAGGAAAGAATCTTTGAAATTACAAAACTTTATGACATTGATACAGGTAATGAAATTGTTACAATAAATCCAGGAAAGAAAGGACAACTTGTCAAGATGTATATACCTTTTGAAGTAGAAAAAGGATATGTAATAAGGAGAAAAAAATAGATATAAAGTAGCAACGTGTACGCTTGCTACTTTTCTATCTATTATTATAAAGTCATTATTTTTAAATATGAATATGCACAACTAAGATATAAATTGCATATTATATAACAAAGGAAAGAGTAAATAAATGCTCTAAATAAAGCGTTTGAATATTATTAGTAATTATGAAAATAGAAAGAAATGAAATTCAAAAAAATTATAAAATATTAAATAATTTGTTGAATTTTATATTAAAAATGTTATATAATACTTATTATAGAAAAAATTTAAATACAAAATAATTATTTTGGAGGGAACAAAAGAATGGAAGAGATCACGTTATATCTTTTAGTATCAAGGGTTATGCTTTTAAGGATTAATCACCATATGTCTAGGAGAATAGATATAGAAAGTGTAAATAGGTATGGTGATGAAATAACCAAACGCCTAAGGCGGCAGAATATAAAGTATATCTCAAAGTATACTGAAAGTGATTGGGCCTTTTTTAAGAAATATTATGGTTATCATTTTGAATTTTGTGGTAACAAAATAATATTAAAGCCTGAAATAAGAAAAAGTGAGATACATGCAGATGCAAGTATATGTACAAATCAAATATTAAATGTTATGCTTGATGAAAATGTTATAAGGAGAAGCGGAATATTAAAATGATTTTTTTAGCAATGTAGTTTATTTACTATATTGCTATTTTGTTATTTATTTTAGGTAGGTTGTAATAATGAGTAATATGTGTATTGAAAAAAAATAATAATTAATATTATAATTACTTCTAGTAATAGAGGAGGATATATATGTCAAAAATAGAAGAAACTCAACAGAAACTTAAAGAACAAGGTTATTTCGCATCAGAAGAATTATCAAAGTTAGTCCTATTATTCGAAAATTCAGGAAAACAGCAAAAAAGTAGTATACTGTTAATGGTAAAATAAGAATGTACAAAATAAGGGAATATAAGAATGTACAATATGAAAATGGTCATATGCAGCAAGTAAATTGGACCCTTAAATAAGGAAAAATTAATATAGATGAAAAATGGGACTACAAATTAACGTAGTCCCATAAATTTTTAGCAGAAGCGTGTGTAATACTGTATCTTGTTTGCAGCATTATATTCGCCATTTGCTTTAGCGACTGCTACTGCATCTTCAAGAGAGTTCCGGGCGTCTGAGTACTTTTCGTTGTCATAGTATTCCTGTGCTTTGCTTATGTAGTATGATACCATACTCCATTCTGATCCTGTGAGCTTGTTTTCGAGTTCCTTTGCGAAGTTCATAAAAAGCCTCCTTAAGTTTAATTGGTTAAAACGGTTGATTAAATTACTAATCGTTACATATGTTTGTAACTGCTATGCATTATATCATACTGTTTACATAATGTCAATAAAAATTGTAAAATTTATATTAAACTGTAGAATTACCTGAAATTTCAAAGTAAATTCTACCCTATGCTCAAAGGGTAGAATTTAGTCTGATAGTAAGTTCTACCCCTATGGAATTTAGTCTGATAATTTCTCTCATAGTAAATTCTACATGAGTAGAATTTAGTTTGATTTTT
>JAFVCY010000080.1 GCA_017478805.1 Clostridia bacterium | reverse complement strand
GAAAGTACTTGTTGATAAATTTAAAATTAATGACATAATAGGCAAGACTGTAATTATTCATGATGGAACTGATGATTTTAAAACCCAGCCAAGTGGTAATGCAGGAAGTAAAATTGCATGTGGAGAAATAGTTAGAATATAATAAAAGTAGCCTTATATGACTACTTTTTTAATTTTCATTTTCTTCATTTAAATTTTCAAGAGCAATTTTTACAGCTTCAACTACAAATGCAGTAAAAGTACAATCTTTACCAGATATGGCATTTTCTACTTCATCAATAATGTTGTTAGGAAATCTTATACATTTATTGGTAGTTGGTGGAGTAGATGGAATTTTAAATTTTTTCATGATTACCTCCGCATTACATTTATATGTATAGTATATGATATAAAAAAATATAATTATGCATAACAAATGTATTGCAAAAAATATATTAATATGATATTATTATTTAGGGGTGAGAAAAATGTCGATGAAAAGGTGTAAAGAATGCAATGAAGAAATAAGTATGGACGCAAAAAAATGTCCAAAATGTGGGAGAGATCAAAGAAATTGGTTTATGAGACATGCTATATTATACATTATACTTATAATAATTTTATTAATTATTATAATACCAAGTGGCAGTAATAATGAACAAAGTAGTGCTGATAATAATGGTTACAATAATTATAATAATTCTGGAAATTCAAATAATGTGAGTAATGTAAAAAATAAAAAAGTTTACGGGTTTAATGAAAAATTTATTTTTGATAAATTAGAAATAACCATTGGAAATAATTATGAATTTACAATATTAGATAATCAGTTTTCTGAATATAATAATTCACAAGTAGTTAAATTACCTATTACAGTAAAAAATATATCTAATGATACACATGGTCTAAATATGTTTTATTACAAAATATACGGTTCAAGAGGTACTGAAGTAAATAACTTTTCTTCATATTTTGATGAATGTATTGAGTATGCTGGTGACTTGAGAAGTGGGGCTGAATATACTAAATATTTATATTTTTTATATGATGGGAACGGAAAATATGTAATAGAATTTAAAAATTATAGTCAAAAGCTAGAAGTAGAATTTGAAATAAATAATTAAGAATTAAAATGTTAAATAATCCAAAATACATCTCAATTTTTATAGAGATGTATTTTTTATATAAGATTGTAATGAAAAGTTGTATTACTTTTTTGGTTACTGTTCAGTAGATAAATAGCGTATCCTAAAAAATCCAAAATAGAAAAAGTATAAAAATACTGATATATTCAAATTTTTAATTTATAATATGAAATAGAATAAAAAATTAAAATTAGACTTGTTTTTTCGTTCTTTACACATACATCGTATAGATTTATACGATTATATTAGCAAATTTTAGTACTTTATTTTCTACTGAACAGTAACGATTTTTACATTATTTTTGGGATAAATTTTATATTTTTCTTGACATATTAAATAAAAACGAGTATAATATGTTTTGTCAAGTAGAAGATTTCTTCTCACCATACTAGCTTAAATGTCTAAGTATTGGTTATATACATTTATAGTTATTTTGTATATAAATTAGAGAAGGATTGCGTCTTGACAGAGCAATCTTTTTTATTTTGTGGAGGTGTATTAATATTAAAGATTATTTAATAAATGAGCAAATTAGATTTGCATTTGTCCAAGTAATTGATGAAAATGGACAAAAATTAGGCAAGATGAAAGTAGAAGATGCAATAGAAAATGCATATTCAAAAGAATTGGATTTAGTACTTGTATCAAATAATGAGGAAAATCCAGTATGTAAAATACTAGATTATAGTAAGTTTAAGTTTGAAATGTCTAAAAAAGCTAAAGAAGCAAAGAAAAAACAAAAAGTTATTGAAATTAAAGAAATTAGACTTTCACCTAAAATTGACAAACACGATTTAGAAGTAAAGGCAAATATGCTTAATAAATTTTTAGCTAGCGGAAATAAAGTAAAAGTTAGTATGAAATTTAGAGGTAGAGAGCTTAACTTCATAGAACAAGGAAAAGAAGTAATGAATATGTTTAAAGGAATGCTTACTGACTGCCAAGTTGAAAAAGAAGCAAAAATGGAAGGCAAAAATTTGATAATGTTTTTAGCACCAAAACAAAAATAGATATTGAAAGGAGAGAGTTTTATGCCAAAAATAAAAACACATAGTTCATCTAAGAAAAGATTATCTACATTAAAATCTGGTAAGGTAAAAAGAAATGTTGCAAATCGTGCACATAAATTAACAGGTAAATCTTCAAAAAGAAAAATGGCACTTAAGCAAGATGCTTTTGTTGATAGTGCAAACATGAAGGCTGTTAAGAAATTATTACCATATGGCTAAAATTAAGTAAATTATTGAAAGGAGAAGGTAAAAATGGCAAGAGTAAAAGGCGCAGTTACAACAAGAGCAAGACATAAAAAAGTTTTAAAAAGAGCAAAAGGATATTTTGGAGCAAAATCTGTAAGATTTAGAATGGCAAACCAAGCTGTTATGAAATCTCAAAATTATGCATATGTTGGAAGAAAGAACAAGAAAAGAGATTTTAGAAAATTGTGGATAGCAAGAATAAATGCTGCTGCAAGACAAAATGGTATTTCATATAGCAAATTAATGTCAGGTCTAAAGAAAGCAAATATAACAATAAACAGAAAAATGCTTGCTGAAATGGCTGTAAATGATAGTGTAGGATTTACTGCACTTGTAGAAAAAGTTAAATAAGAAAGGGGCTGGAAAATATGATACTTGCTGGAGATTTCAGAAACGGTGTTACATTTGAAATGGAAGGAAATGTATATAGAGTAGTTGAATTCCAACATGTAAAACCAGGAAAAGGTGCAGCATTTGTTAGAACTAAATTAAAAAATGTTATAACAGGTAACAACCTAGAAAAAACATTTAACCCAACTGAAAAAGTTGAAGAAGCTCAAATAACAGTTCAAGAAATGCAGTATTTATATAACGATGGAGAAAACTATACATTTATGGATAATTCTACTTTTGAACAAGTAGAGCTTACAAAAGAGCAAATTGAAGATACACTTCCATATTTAATAGATAATATGAATGTAAAAGTATTATCATATAAAGGAGCTGTATTTGGTGTTGAACCACCAACATTTGTAGAACTTGAAGTTACATATACTGAACCAGGAATAAAAGGTAGTACTGCAACAGGAACTACAAAGCCTTGTACAGTACAAACTGGAGCAACTTTCTATGTACCTATATTTGTTGAAATAGGAGACAAAATAAGAATAGATACAAGAACTGGCGAATATATGGAAAGAGTATAGTATATAAATTAAAAATAGAGGTAGAAGTATCTCTATTTTTTTATACCTATTTTTGTTGACATAACATATATAATTTGATATAATACTAGCAAATAATAATGAAGGGAGAGTGCCATAATTTTGGTACGAGTTATAATAATATGGGTAGAAAAATACTAGGTTATTGGGATTGTGAATACTGTGGAACAAAGAAAATTAGAGGAAATATTAAAAGCTGTCCAAATTGTGGACGGCCAGTTGGAGACAATATTAAATATTATATAGATGCTCGCAATATAACGTATGTAAAAGATGAAGAAGTGCCAAAAGCTGAAGAATGGAGATGTCTTTACTGTGGTAGCTATAATAGCTTTGACGTTAAAGAATGTAGAAATTGTGGCTCATCAAGAAGTGATGAAAATAAAACTTATTTCCAGGTTCATGAAAGTCATATAGAATCTGAAAATGAAAGATTTGAAAAAGAAGTTGAAGATTATGAAACAAGGTACAAACCGTATGACTTTAAGTCTTCAGTAATTGGAGCTAAAGAAAAAATACTTCCAAATATTACAAATTTTATTAAGGGTAACTCTAAAAAGATAATTATTTCTTTAATTGCAATAATCACAGTTATTTTACTTGTATTTCTTCTTATTCCGAAAGAGCAAACTCTTGTAGTAACAGGCTTTTCATGGGAAAGAAATGTTGTAATAGACAAATACCAAACAGTATTTGATAATGACTGGTATTTGCCACCTACAGCAAGGCTTAGGTATACTAGGGAAGAAATAAGGTCATATAACAGAGAAATAATTGGGTATGAAGAAGAAACATATACTGAAAGAGAAATAGTAGGTTACAAAGAAGTAGTAACTGGACATAGGGATTTAGGTAATGGGTATTTTGAAGAAATAACTAGGTCTGAGCCTGTATATGAATATGTAACTAAGACTAGAACTGTTCCTAAATATGAAAATGTACCAGTATATGCAACTAAATATTATTTCGATATAGATAAATATGTGTACTGTAGAACTGTAACAACCAGTGGATTTGATAAGTCTCCGTATTGGCCTGAACAACCAAAAGAGAAAACAAATCCAAAAATTGGCGATGAAAGAGTATCTTCAAGAAATGAAATGTATAAAATTTCTGCATATCGCATAGAAAAAACTGACACTATAAGTGAATATAGTTTAAACTATGATGTATGGAACACTCTAAAAGAGGGAGATACTATAAACTGCAGAGTATATATAACTGGATATATTGAAATTATTTAATATTTTATGGAGAAGGTAATTTTATCTTCTCCATTTTTCTGAAGTTGAAGAAGTTAGAAATTTATGTCACTTATTGACAAAATAGATAAAAATAGTATAATATATCTTGTAATTTAGGAGTATATTATGAGATTTAAAAATGTTTACAAAGAAGAAATAAAAAAATATGTGGCTAAAAATAATTTGAAATATTATATAGATACAATGGGTTGTGCAATGAATGAAAACGATTCGTCTAAATATGCAGGAATATTAGAGAGTATGGGATTTACTAAAGCAGAAGATATAGATAAGTCAAATTTAGTTCTATTTAATACATGTTCAGTAAGAGAAAATGCAGAAAATACGCTTTATGGGAGGCTTGGAAGTTTAAAGAAGAAGAAAAAAGAAGATAGTAATACTATAATATGCGTGGTTGGATGTATGTCACAGCAAAAGCATGTAATTGAAAAAATAAAAGAATCTTATCCTTACACAGATATTGTGCTTGGTACATATTCAATGATTTCATTTCCAGAAAAGTTATATAACGTTATTATGAAAAAGGAAAGACAGTATGAGTATATAGAAATATCAAATGATGTAATAGAAGAAGTACCAATTATATATGAAAGTGATAAAAAAGCAAGTGTAAGTATAATTTATGGTTGCAATAACTTTTGTACATTTTGTATAGTTCCTCATGTAAGAGGAAGGGAAAGAAGTAGAATGCCAGAAGATATATTAAAGGATGTAAAGCATTTAGCAGAAAAAGGATATAAAGAGATTATGCTTCTTGGTCAAAATGTAAATTCATATGGAAAAGATTTAAATATAAATTATACATTTGCAGATTTACTTAAAGATTTAGACAAAATTGAAGGAATAGAAATAATAAGATTTACATCTCCGCATCCAAAAGACTTTTCTGAAGATGTAATAGATGTAATTGCTAGTTCAAAGAAAATATCTCATCTGCTTCATTTACCACTTCAATCAGGAAACACTAGGGTACTAAAAAAAATGAATAGAAAATATACCAAAGAGCAGTATTTAGAGCTTGTAGATAGAATAAAGAGTAAAATTCCAGATGTAAGTTTTTCAACAGATATAATTGTAGGATTTCCAGGTGAAACAGCTGAAGAATTTGAAGATACTATGGATGTAGTAAATAAAGTAAAATTTGAGCAAATTTTTATGTTTATATATTCAAAAAGAGAGTCTACACCTGCAGCTGAAATGGAAGATGGTATAACTTATGAAGAAAAAGTTGAAAGACTTGAGATATTAAAGAAAAAATTTGAAGAAATAACAAATGAGAAAAATGAAAAAATGATAGGACAGGTTTATGAAATTTTAATCGAAGGAAAAAGTAAAACAAATGATAAACTGTATACAGGAAGAACATTAAATAACAAAGTTGTTATATTTGATGCAGATGAAACTTTAGTAGGAAAAATAGTAAATGTAGAAATAATAAAGAATAATTTGTGGTATTTAACTGGTAAAATAGTAGGATAGGTTTTATATAGCTTATCCCTCTTTTTGTAATAATTAAAAAAATCTATAATATAATTAAATAGATACTTTTTATGGAGGTATTATATATTATGGAAAATGTTGTTAGTGCACGAAGGCTAAGAAAATCTATGTTAAATACAACAAGTAGTTATGCATATGTAGAACAAAGAAATAATGAAAATGAAAAGAAAAAGTTAACATATTTTACTAAATTTTTAATAAGGTCACTCATATCTTCAATCATCCTATTTGTAACTATTTTTTTAGTAAATAACTATGGTCAAAAAATGCTTGAAAATGCTACTTTAAAAAGAATGTATGAGCATTATAGATTTAATTTTAGCAAAGAACTCATTTTAAATAACTTTGAGGATAGTGTATCAAATATAAACGGATTAATGGGAGATATAGTTCCTAAAAATATAAGGCAGTATATTGTAACTAGTTATAGCAGTGTAGTCAAGCCATTTATACTTAATTTTGATTTAAAAGCTTTGTTTTCATCAAATAAAGATAATGAAGTAGAAATATATGTATATAACGAAAACAATTTAATAGGAGTAGAGAATAATTTGAAAGAAGAAGAGGCATGCGTAGACGTAACTGTAAAATTAGAAGATATTGCTAAAATTATACCAGCTAAAGGAGTAATAACATCTAGATTTGGAGAAAGAGAAAAAATATTTGAAGAATTATCAACTAATCATACGGGAATAGATATTGCAAATACTCTTGGAACAGATATATTAAGTTCAACATCAGGTAATGTTGTCAAAACAAAATTAAATGATAAATATTATGGAAATTATATAGAAATAAATACATATGGATACATTTTTAAGTATGCACATTTAAGTGAAATATTAGTAAGTGAAGGAGATTATGTGGAAAGTGGATGTATAATTGGAAAAATGGGAAGTACAGGCATGTCAACAGGCTCACATCTTCATTTTGAAATTTTAGTAAATGGAAAAGTAGTAGATCCAGAAAGTGTAATGGAATTTGAATGAGAATAAAAATAAAAGGTATAGTTATCGAACTAAAATATATGCTTATAGTGCTAATAATTTTGACTATAATTTCTGAAAAGACAAGAAATTTTTTATATTATTACATTGCATGTTATATGTTTGTCATGTTTCATGAGTTTTCACATATTTTGGTTGCTAGTATTTTTAGATATAAATGTAGAAGGGTAGAATTAAGTATTTGTGGAATGAGTGCAAATATTGAGCTTGGAAAAAATATAATGAAAAACGTATTAATATTTTTAGCAGGACCTATGTCAAATATAATACTTGCAATTATATTTTATAATAACCAGTTTATATTTAGTATCAATGTAGTTTTAGCAGTAGTAAATTTACTTCCAATTTATCCACTTGATGGATATCGAATAAAAAAAGCACTTGGCATAAAGAATCAATTTGTAGAATATATTACATACTTTTTATTATTTATATTATTTATTATCACTAAAAATTTAAGTATAATAATATTTTTAGTTTACATTATTTTACTAAAAATTAGTGCATTTAACAATGATAAATATCATTGTTGAATTTTGTCTATTTCACGTACATTACAAAATTATTTCAATTATTTCATCAAAATGCTTGATTTTTATTTCAAAAAATAGTATTATATATGTAGTTTGTTTTGGAGGGAGAAAAGGTGGCAATCGGCGATATTATTGTTGGTTTAGATATCGGAGCTTCTAAGGTTTGTTCACTCGTTGGGCAAGTAAATAAATTTAATGAAGTAGAAGTTATTGGATATGGTATGGCAAGTAATACAAGTGTAAAAAAAGGAAAAATAATATATCCCGGTGAAGCTGCTAAAGCTGTAAGACAAGCTGTACTTTCTGCAGAGGATATTTCAGGCCTTGCAATAAATTCTGCTTATGTTAATTGTAAAGGATGTAATGTAAGAACTGAAAGGATAACCCTTACAGCAAATCCTATAAGTGTAAATGATGGACTTACAGTTCAAGATATGGACAATTTGTTTGATAAATTTCAAATGTCGGTTATGCTTGAAAAAGGAGAACAGATAATAGATATCCTTCCAATAGAATATATAGTGAATGGTAAAAAATATAATCAGGACCCACTAGGAGCTTTTTGTAGAGAGTTTGAAGCTACTGCAGATGTTATGATTGCAAAAGGTGATTATTTAGATGCAATACTTGAAACTTTTAATATTGCTAATTTGAAATTAGATGGAATAATATGCGAAACGATAGCCACATCAAATATTATAGTTATACCTGAAGAAAAAAAAGCAGGTGTACTTTTAGTGGATGTTGGAGCAGGACATACTGATATATCTGTGTATAAAGATATGCAGCTTCAGTTCTATGATACCATTCCAGTAGGTGGAGACCATATTACTAATGATATATCGCTTACTTTGAAAATATCTCAAGATGAAGCAAATAAGATAAAGAGGCAGTATAATTTAGCACTCCAAGCTATGATAAAAAATAATCATGAAGTAAGGCTTACCACAGTTTCAGACCCTGACTTCCCAAATGTAGTTAGATGTAGTGATATAGTTGAAATAATAGAAGCAAGAGTAAAAGAAATATTTCATATTATACGAAAAATAATTGTGGAAAACAAACTAGAATCAAAAATTGAGTGTATGGTTTTAACTGGACAAGGCTTAAGTAATATTGTGGGTGTAGAAGAGTTAGCTATGCTTATACTTAAACAAAATCAAGTAAGAATATGTCTGCCAAAGCTTGTAAATACTATAAAGCCACAACATACTACCGTTTTTGGCATGGTAAGATATATTGCGTCACTTGGCGGGAGCAAACATGTAAATAGTGAAGTGGAAATTGTTACAGATCCACAAATGAAAGATAGACTATTAGATGTGATGGACATAGCAAAATCAAAATTAAGACATATATTTGGAAAAAATAATAGAAGAAAGAATAAGGAGGAGTTTTAATGGAATCTCAAAGTTCAATGGCAACTATCAAGGTTGTAGGTGTTGGTGGAGCAGGAAATAACGGCGTAGATAGAATGATAGAGTTTGGAGTAAAAAATGTAGACTTCATAACAATAAATACTGATAGACAAGCACTAGAACGTTCAAAAGCTGAAACAAAAATACAAATTGGCGAAAAACTAACTAGAGGACTTGGAGCAGGAGCAAATCCAGAAGTTGGAAAATGTAGTGCAGAAGAATCAAGAAATGAGATAGCAGAAGCAATAAAAGGCGCTGATATGGTATTTGTTACATCAGGTATGGGTGGACGGAACAGGTACAGGTGCAGCACCAATAGTTGCAGAGGTTTCTAAGCAACTAGGGATACTTACAGTTGGAGTAGTCACAAAACCATTTCCTTTTGAAGGAAAAAGAAGAATGGTTCAAGCAGAAGGTGGAATTGAAGAATTAAGAGAAAATGTCGATACTCTAATTATTGTACCAAACGAAAAACTTCTTCAAGTAGTAGAAAAAAATACATCTGTTACAGAAGCATTTTCAATGGCAGATGATATATTAAGACAAGGTGTACAAGGTATTTCAGATTTAATCACAAAGCCAGGACTAGTTAACTTAGACTTTGCTGATGTAAAAACTATAATGCTAGATGCAGGAATTGCACATATGGGAATTGGTAGAGCATCAGGAGAGCACAGAGCACAAGAAGCAGCAAGACAAGCAATACATAGTCCACTTCTTGAAACATCAATCGAAGGAGCTGGAGGAGTACTTATAAATATAACTGGTGGAAAAGATTTGGGCTTGCTTGAAATAAATGAAGCTACTGAACTTGTTCAGAAATCTGTTGACCCAGAAGCAAACATTATATTTGGAACAGTAATTGATGAAAATATTGAAGGTGAAATAATTATAACAGTAATAGCTACAGGATTTACTAAACCTGCTATGACTGATATGAAACTTGATAATATTGTAGGAGATGCGATAAAAGCAGCAGTAAATAATAATACAAAAATATCTAATTCTGACTACAAAGTTGATTTAGACATACCTCCTTTCTTACGTAAGTCTAAATCTGAATAATATATTTTATAGCCGTGTAATTTTTACGCGGTTATTTTTTTGGTCAAATTTTAAATCTGAAATTTTTTTCGGCAAATTTCTTAGAATTTTATTTATATAATTTTTATGGTGATAAAAATGTATATTGAAGAAATTTTACTTGAAAATATAGTAGTAAATAGTTTTTTAGTTTTGATATACATATCATTTATAAATTTAAATATAACTAAAAGAAGAGTCATATTTTCTATTATATATTTATCTATTTTTAGTGTACTTATTAAAATATACAGTAGTAATGTTATTATTTATAGCATTTTAATTAATGTAAGTAATATATATATATTAGAGGGCAAAACTTGCTTTAAGATTTTTATAAAAAGAAATATATACTTTTTGGTGCTTTATTTTCTATATGTAGGAGTAATCTTTTTTGAAATATTGATATTTGATCTTAATATTTCAAAGATATTGAATAGACTTTTAATTTATAGTTTTAATGGAATAATTCTAAAAGTTTTAACTGATATATTGTGGAAAATGTGGATAAGTAAAATAAAATTTAGCTTAAATATTTATGAGGTTGTAATAAAGAATATTGGAAAATTCAAAATGTTTATAGATACTGGTAACTTTGCAAGTTACAAAGAAGAAATACCAGTGATAATAATAAATGAAGAAAGTTATCTAAAAAAAGTGAAGAAAAGAAAAAAATATATATACACGATGAAAGATGAAGAAATAATAATAAAGACATTAACTGGATATTGTACATACAAGGGATACGTCTTTAAAGAATTAATAATAAAGAAAAGGGGTGAGAAAGGAAAAAATATAAAAGATGCACTAATAATTTTTACGAAAGAAAAGATAGAAAATAATATATTTGATGGGATACTTCCAGCAAATATACTAATAGAAAAATAAGAGGGGATAATATGATAAGTTTAAAAAGTTTATATTATAAGTTATTGAGATTTTTTGATTTTGATGATGAAGAGGTATTTTATATATCAGGACCAGAAAAACTTCCGCCAGTACTTTCAAGTGATGAGGAAATGGTACTTCTTAAAAAATTAAATAAAAATGATCCAAATGCAAAAAATGAATTAATAGAGAAAAATTTGAGACTTGTTGTGTATATTGCTAAAAAATTTGAGTCATCAGGAACTAACATTGAAGACTTAATATCAATAGGAACAATAGGATTAATAAAGGGAATTAACAGTTATAAAATGGATAAAAATATAAAACTTGCTACATATGCTTCAAGATGTATAGAAAATGAAATATTAATGCACCTTAGGAAAACTAATAAACTAAAAACAGAAGTGTCTATTGATGAGCCTATTAATACTGATAGTGAAGGAAATGATTTGGCACTTTCGGATATTTTAGGAACAGATACTGATTCTATCTTTAAATCTGTAGAAGATGAGGATAACAAAAAGCTACTCGTTACAGCAATTAAAGATTTAAACTCAAGAGAAAAATTAATTATGCAAATGAGGTATGGGTTTGGCGGTTTAGATGAATATACTCAAAAAGAAGTTGCAGATAAGCTTGGAATATCTCAGTCATATATATCAAGAATTGAAAAGAAAGTTATAAGTAATTTAAAAAAGAATTTCTATAATTAATGTCGAAATAGCACTAGTTTTAGAATATGCGTATATCTATAAATAGATTAGAGAAGAATATGACAAAAGATAAATAGGAGTGATATATATGAATATAAAAGTAGAAATAAAAGGTGTAGATACTTCAAAGCTTCCAAAACTTACTGAAAGTGAGCAGAAAGAAATGCTTAAGAGTATAAAAAGTGGTAATAAGGAGTTAAAAGAAGAATTTATAGAAGCAAATTTAAGACTTGTGCTAAGTATTGTCAAGAAGTTTAATAATAGAGGTGAAAATGTAGATGATATTTTTCAAATAGGTGTTGTAGGCTTAATAAAGGCAATAGATAATTTTGATATGTCACAAGAAGTACAGTTTAGTACTTATGCCGTTCCTATGATAATAGGTGAAATAAAGAGGTATTTAAGAGATAATAGTGCATTTAGAGTTACAAGGTCTATTAGGGATTTATCATATAAGATAGCACAAGAAAGAGAAAAGTATATAAAAGAAAAAAATGAAGAGCCAACAATAGAAGAAATTTGTAAATTAGTAGAAAGAGACAGAGAAGATGTAATATTAGCACTTGAGAGTACTGTCCAGCCGATGTCATTTAATGATGTTATATATAATGATGGCGGAGATTGTATACTTCTTATGGATAAAATTAAAGATGAAAAAAATGAGGCGGAGGAGCTTACAAATAAAATTGCAACAAATCAAATATTAAATAAGCTTAATAAGAAGGAAAGGTATATAGTAGAAAAAAGATATTTTGGAGAAAAAACTCAAACAGAACTTGCAGAAGAACTTGGAGTATCACAAGCTCAAATATCTAGGATAGAAAAAAGTGCTATAGAGAGAATGAGAAGAAAGATGGTAGAATAAATAAAGTCCCCGGCACCAATGTGTGGTGTCGGGGAAAAATAATTAACTCATGATGATTTATCTCCATAAGCTGGAGTAATTTCGTATAAATGAATAGCATCGTCTGATAAATAAATGTCACCGTCAAGATTGACTTTACCGTCTAAACAAATATCGCCAGTTGACTCAATATCGCCGTCATGATTAACATCACCGTTTAGCTGAATGTCATTATTCAGCTAAACGTTACCACTTACCTCTGAATTCCCGGTAATTTTCAAAGTGTCACCGGTGAGCGAACAAAGATTATTGTTATTTTGGCATATTATTATACCAAGCTCGACTACTATAGTTATTAAAGCAATAGCAATGATAACAATAATTGCTTTGAAGAAGTTAAAGTTTTTTTTATGATAAGCCCTCCTTTTGATCCATATGATTTTTTTTTTTTTTTTTT
>JAFVCY010000079.1 GCA_017478805.1 Clostridia bacterium | reverse complement strand
TTTTCGTGCCTTCCACACACCTAGCAATAGGTAAACAAGGGATGTAGGAAACTATGGCACTGATGCCAAATATCCATACTTTAAGTAGAGTCACATTAAGTTGTGGCTCTTAAATAATGTTTATTTAGATAAAAAATTAATTTAATCTACGTTATATAATTACATATAACTAAAATTAAGAAAATTGTATATATTACTTATACAGTTTATTTTTTTCCTTAGAATATATAAAAGAATGCTTAAGTATCTTGAAATTTTAGTAATTTTGTTGTATTATACTTAAGTAAAAAGAGGTATAAGAAATGAAACCATTTAAAAATGCATTAATAGTTGGAAGATTTCAGCCTATACATATAGGGCATATGAAAATAATTGATATAGCACTTCGCGTAGCAGACAAGGTATTAATATTTGCATCAAGTAGTGATAAAGTAGGTACAGTAAGAAATCCATTTAGCGTAGAGTATAGAATAAAACTGATTGAGAAAGTATATAGTAAAGAGATAGAAGAAGGAAGACTACAAGTGCTCCCACTTGCAGATTTAACAAACGAAAATGATTTAACATTTGCTTGGGGCGATTATGTTATTTCACATGCAAATAACGTATTAAATGAAAAGCTTGAGTGTATAATATATGGAAAAGACAAAAATATATTTAAATGCTTTAGTAAAAAAATAGTAAAAGGAATATCTGAAATATACGTAGATAGAAATCAGCTTGAAATATCTGCTACAAAATTAAGGCAGTATATAATAGATGATGATAGGCATAGTTTTGAAAAATATACAAGTGAAAAAATTCATTCAGAATATGATAAATTAAGAAGCATATTATTAAAAATAAATGAGGAGTGAGGAAAAAGTGGAAAATTTAAAAGAAGAAGATATAGAGATATACGAGGCAATAAAAAAAGAAGAAGACAGGCAAACTCGTAACATTGAGCTTATAGCTTCAGAAAACTTTGTATCAAAAGCTGTTCTTGAAGCAGTTGGTTCAAAGCTTACAAATAAATATGCAGAAGGTTATCCTTCAGCTAGGTATTATGGTGGATGTGAAAATATTGATATAGTTGAAAGTGTAGCAATTGAAAGAGCTAAGAAACTATTTAAAGCAGAGCATGCAAACGTTCAGCCTCATAGTGGTAGTAGTGCAAATATGGCAGTATATATGTCAGTTTTACAGCCAGGAGATACAGTAATGGGAATGGAGCTTGCAAGCGGAGGGCATTTGACTCATGGCGCAAAAGTAAGTTTTTCTGGGAAAACATATAATTTTGTATCTTACTCAGTTGATGAAAATGGATATTTAGACTATGATAAAATTTTAGAGAAAGCTTTAGAAGTAAAACCAAAAATGATAGTTGCAGGAGCAAGTAGTTATCCAAGAAAAATAGATTTTGCTAAATTTAGAGAAATAGCAGATAAAGCAGGTGCATACCTTATGGTAGATATGGCGCACATTGCAGGACTTGTGGCTACTCGGAAGACATGAAAGCCCAGTTCCATATGCAGACTTTGTAACAACTACAACGCATAAGACTTTAAGAGGCCCAAGAGGCGGGCTAATCCTTTGCAAAGAAAAATATGCAAAAGCAGTAGATAAAGCTATTTTCCCAGGAATCCAAGGTGGACCACTAGAGCATGTAATTGCAGGAAAAGCAGTTTGTCTTAAAGAGGCAATGAGCGATGAGTTTAAAGAATATATAGATAGGCTTTTAAAAAATTGCAAAGTGCTTTCTGAAGAGCTTTTAAAAAGAGGATTTAATTTAGTGTCAGGTGGCACAGATAACCATCTTATGCTTATAGACTTAAGAAGCAAAAAATTAACAGGTAAAGAGGCAGAAAATTTACTTGGAGATGTAAATATAACTGTAAATAAAAACGCAATTCCAGGAGACAAAGAGAAACCAAATGTAACAAGTGGAATAAGAATTGGAACTGCGGCTTGTACATCAAAAGGCCTAAAAGAAAGTGATATGATAGAGCTAGCTGAAGCAATGAACCTAGCACTTTCTAAAAATATAGATGAGGAGCATTTTGAGGAAAATAGAGAAAAGGCAAGAGAATTAGTCAGAAAAATAACTGAAAGGGTTGAAAATAGTGTCAGATAAATTAGTAATAGTTGAGTCACCATCTAAAGCTAAAACAATAAAGAAGTATTTAGGTGATGATTATGAAGTAATAGCTTCGCAGGGGCATATAATAGACCTTCCTGCAAGCAAGTTTGGAATAGATGTAGAGCATAATTTTAAGCCGGAGTATATTACTATGAGGGGAAAAGCTAAAATATTAAATGATATAAAGAAGCTTGCAAAAGGCAAGAAAAAGATATATCTAGCTACCGACCCTGACCGTGAGGGAGAGGCAATTGCTTGGCATTTAAAAAATGCACTGGCAATTAGCGATAGTGAAAAGTGTAGAATAGAGTTCCATGAAATAACAGAAAGTGCTGTAAATAAAGCTATAAAAAGCCCAAAAAAAGTAGACTTTGACTTAGTAGATGCTCAGCAAGCAAGAAGAGCGCTAGACAGAATAGTTGGGTATAAAATTAGTCCTGTGCTTTGGAAAAAAGTAAAAAGAGGTTTAAGTGCTGGTAGAGTTCAGTCAGTAGCACTTAAGATAATAATGGACAGAGAAAGAGAGATAAGAAACTTTAAGCCTGAAGAGTACTGGAATTTATCAGCTATTTTAAAGAAGGAAAAAAGTACCAAAAATATCATAGCTAAGTTTTACGGAACAGAGAGAGAAAAAATAGAATTAAAAACAGAAAAAGATACTATGGCAGTAGTAAATAAAATAACTGGAAAAGACTTTAAAGTAATAGATATAAAAACTCAAGAAAAAAGAAGAGTTCCAGCTCCACCATTTACAACATCATCTCTTCAGCAAGAAGCTGCAAGAAAACTTGGATTTACTGTAAAGAAAACAATGCAAGTTGCTCAAAAACTATATGAGGCAGGACATATTACATATATGAGAACTGACTCTGTAAGAATATCTGATGAAGCAATAAAAATGGCAAAAGGGTATATTATAAAGAACTTTGGGGAGAAGTATTACGCACAGAAGTCTTTTAAAACAGGAGCTAATGCACAAGATGCACATGAGGCTATAAGGCCTACAAAACTAACAGACATAGATAAAGTGTTAAGAAGTCTTTCATCAGATGAGAAAAGACTTCTCGCTCTTATTCTTAATAGATTTTTGGCAAGTCAAATGAGCGTAGCTGTTTATGACTTAACTAAAGTTGTGGCTAAAGTTGATGATTATATATTTAATATAAATGGAAGCACAATAAAATTTGATGGCTTTATGAAGCTATATATTGAAGGAAATGATAGTAAAGACTCAGAAGAAGAAGAAAGCGTTTTACCGGAGTTTGAAATAGGTGAGGTGCTAAAACAAAAAGATTTAAAATACGAGCAAAAATTTACAGAGCCACCTGCAAGATATACAGAAGCATCTCTTGTAAAGACTCTAGAAGAAAAAGGTATAGGAAGACCTAGTACTTATGCACCAACTATCTCTACAATTCTTGATAGATTATATATTGAAAAAGAAAATAAAAGCTTAAAACCTACAGAGCTTGGAGAAGTTGTAAATGAACTCATGGAAAATTATTTTAGAGATATAGTAGATGTGGAGTTTACTAAAGAGATGGAAGAAGACTTAGATAAGATTGCATCAGGAGAGTCAAGCTATATTGATGCTGTTAAAGAGTTCTACGATCCATTTATGAAAAATCTAGAGGAAGTAGAAGATAAAATAGAAAAAGTTAAACTTACTGAAGAAGTTTCAGATGTAATATGCGAAAATTGCGGAAGAAACATGGTGGTAAAAAATGGAAGATTTGGTAAGTTTCTTGCTTGTCCTGGTTTTCCAGAGTGCAGGAATATAAAGAGTATTGTTCAGGAGGTAGACCAGCCTTGCCCAAAATGTGGAGGAAAGGTTATAATAAAAAGAACAAAAACTAAAAGACCATTCTATGTTTGTGAAAACAATACAAATAGTGAAGATTCAAAATGCGATTATATTTCTTGGACTAAACCTGGAGCTAAAGTAAAGGCTGTAGGTAAAGTAGCATCTAAAAAGACTACGGCTAAAAAAGTTACTGCTCAAAAGTCAAAGGCAAAGAAAACTACGGCTAAAAAGAATGTAGCAAAGAAAGCTACTAAAAAAACAAGTAAAAAGAAATAATAGAAAATAGCTATTAACTTATTAAAGTTAGTGGCTGTTTTCTTAATATTGCTATTTACAATAGAAAATAATATGGTATAATTCTTTTAGTAAAAGAATTCCATTCTAACTTTTATTAAAGGAGGAAAAAATAATGAATGAAGAAAAGAAAATAGTAAGAATTGTTTTAACTGGTGGGCCAGGAGGTGGAAAGACAAGTGCAATATCTCGGATAACAAGTGAGCTTTCAGAGCGTGGTTGGTACACTTTAGTAGTACCAGAAACTGCAACTGAAATTATACCTAGTGGTATAAAAGTAGGAGAAAATGCATTGAATGTAATTGAGTTTCAAACACTTCTTATGAAAAAGCAGATTTCAAAAGAAAAGTTATATGGAGAAGCAGCAAATATGCTTAAAGCCAAAAAGATTGTAATCATATTTGATAGAGGAATAATGGATTCAAAAGCATATATGTCTGAAGAAGATTTTTCAAAAGTTGAAAATATTTTAGGAGTTGATTTCTCAAAAATTGCTGCATCTTATGATGAGGTAATTCATATTGTAACAGCTGCAAAAGGAGCAGAAGAGTACTACACGTTAGAAAATAATTCTGCAAGGTCTGAAAGTGCAGAGCTAGCTAGAGAAATTGATGAACGAACTTTAAATAGCTGGATAGGTCATGAAAGACTTTTCATTATTGGAAATGAAAATGTGAATAGTTTTGAAGAAAAAATGGATAGAGTTATGAAAGCAGTATATTCAGTAATAGGTGAGCCTATACCTATAGATATTCAGTATAAGTACATTGTACAAATAAAAGATTTTGAATATCTTGAAAGCATTTCATCATACAGTAAAATTACTCAAACATATCTAGAATCAAATGCATGGGGAAAAGAAATTAAAATAAAGAAAGTATTAACAGGTACTGATAATCAGCCATGTTACCATCTTGTTACCAAGCAGTTTATGTCTAAAGGTAAGAATTTACGGTCATCCAAAATAATAACTGAAGAAGAAGCAAGGGAACTTTTAGCCAGATACGATATAACATTTGATGAAAAGTTTTTATCAAGGTCACTTACTAAAGAAAGATATTTCTTTGTGTATGAGGGACAGTATTTCAATATAGATATCTATCCTTTTGGCAATGATAAAGGGGTACTTGAAGTTCACCTTACAGATGAATTAGATGAAGTTAAATTGCCAGATTTCTTAGAGATAGTAAAGGATGTAACAGCTGATGAGAATTATCGCAATATAAATCTTACAATAAACAAAAATATGTTATAAAAAAATTAAAGCAAGCTAGAATTTAGCTTGCTTTTTGTATAACTAACCCGAAAAAAGGAGAAAGGTTTTACTTAATTTAATTTTTTATTTTTAAGAGGAGAATAAATTAAATTTTAGTAGTTATACATAAAAATAACTTTGCCTGTGTTGCATCGTTATTATAATTATTAATTTATATAGTTATATAAATAGGCAATTCTAAACAAAATATATACTTTAAAATCTAGATTAATTATATTCCAAATCCTTTAAAGTGATATATCGTAGATACTTCTACTCATATCTAGTATATAACAAATAAAAAAATATGCAAGTAGTTTTCATAAAATTTTAGAAATTTTTAGGTTATATAAAAAAGCAGGAGGTTTTTAAACCTGCCTGCTAAAATGATTAGAAGTTTTAAGCTGTAATTTCGAAGTAAATTCCCTCCCAGCCGAACTTCTGGCTACCTCTAAAACTGAAGCTCTCAGTAGGTGCCTTCTTGAACTTAATGGTAACCTTGTTACCGCTTATCTGAAAGTTCTTTACTTCGGGTGCCTTATCATCGAGGTATTCTGTTATGATGGCGCTCTTAACAGCCTCACGAACAACATCTTCAGAGTACCCGGAAGTTTCTGCTGATGCTTTGATTCTGCTATCAGCTTCTGACTTGGTAGAGAAGAAATACTGTTCCTTACCGTCAGCGGTAATTAAACTCTTGAACTTCTTAAACTCTATGGTAAGAGTTTTACCATCAAGCTCGCCACTGAGCCACTCGTTTTCAGAGTGGATAATACCATCTTCAGTTACAGTAATAGCAGATGCCTCTGGCGAAGCTTCTGTTGTTACTTCAGGAACCGTATCTATTGGCTTTCCTATATCGGTTCTTTCTACCTGAAGTGTTTCAATAGAGGCTATTTCATCGCTAGCTGAAGTGCTATTTTCCTTAGAAGAATTAATTTCTTCTTTTTTGTTCAATTCTTTCTCTTCTCCGTACCGAACCTCAGTAAATGTCTCACCGAGACTTACTAAGATTTCCGGGAAGCCTACTCCAATAATTGTTACAAGCGCAATCGCCGCGCACATACCTGCTCCGAAGAACAGGCCGTTTGAACTTTTCTTTGCCATACTTAATTCCTCCTGAAAAAATTTTGTCGCATATTTATACGTTCTTTTTAGTATACGCATATTTATGCGAATAGTTTACCTAAAACTTTACATAATTATTATAACACAATAATATACTAGTTGTCAAGTTTTTTATGTAAATTTAAAGTTTTTTCTTAAACATAAAGTAGTAAGTATGCAATAAAAAGCAGACAGGTGGTTACCTATCTGCTAAATAAGTGGAAGGAAAATCTTTATTTGTAAAAATCCTCAACTGGTTGAACCTGTAATTCTTCATGAACTACCACTTTGGAAAGATAATCTTGTAGTAAATCGCGAATTTTGCGTTCAGTGACAAATTTTGTGCTTAAGACTTTGACTTGTGGTAAATCGCGAATTTGGGGTTCAGTCACGAGTTCTGTCTCGAAGACTGTAACTTGTGGGATAGTGTTGGTGCGAGATACCTTTATGATATCATTTTCATTTATGTATACCACACGCATTTCATCTTCAAAGGTGGAAGCTTCAGTATATTCGCTTGTTGTACTAATATTACTATCATACCTCGATTCGTTCTTATACTCCTTTGTTTTTGTAAGAGTTGCTACGCTAAAATTAACAACATTAAGTGCCATTGCTGCTATAGCTACGCTCGTTCCAATAAGAATTCTTGTCATATTTTTTTTTCCTCCTAAAGAAAAATTTTTTACATAAAAATGCGTTCCCTTCATACGCATAATTATGCGAATCGTTTGATTAAATTGTTTACATAACTATTATAACATAGTAAAGTACTAGTTGTCAAGCTTTTTTCTTTGTAATCATTTTTTATAAAAAATTAGAACAAGATTGGATAGTAGTATTAATTTATTAATTCGGTAGAATCAATACTATTTGTGTTTTCAATTAGCTTTAATTCATTATCACCAGTTATTTCAAAACAAACAGGTATCGTTTCCATTATATTGATGCCTTCATTACCCATATATACTCCAATGGGCAAAATATCATAAGTTATGTCTATTTCTTCATTTTCCTCTCTTGTTATCTCTACTACTTCTCTTGTTAACGATTGTGGAGAAAAGATAATGCTTTTAACAATTTGAGTGCTGTTAGGAAGTAGAGAAAACATGGTTAATAGTGCTATAAGAAATATACAAGCTGAAACCAAAAAAGCATAAGTTTTCTTTGACATAAAAATTCCTCCTTTAAATTAACTAATAGTGCATATTTATACAATTAGCTAAAATGTGCATAATTATGCAATATATTTGATTTAAAATTAACATAAATATAATAACATAGTAAAGTACTGGTTGTCAAGTTTTTTATGTTAATTTAATTTTTTTTGTTAAAAAAATCATTGTAAATTAAGGGTATATGTAATATAATATAGGAAAAAGTGGAGGAAGACATGAGAGTAAACATAATAGGAGCAGGGCTTGCAGGATGCGAGTGTGCAAACATTTTAGCTAGAAATAACGTAGATGTTACGCTAATTGATATGAAGCCATCAAAGAAAAGTGAGGCACATATTGAGGATAATTTTGGAGAACTAGTATGCAGTAATTCACTAAAATCTAGCAATGTAACAAATGCATGTGGACTTTTAAAAGAAGAAATGAAGACATTTGGAAGTTTAATGTTAGAAGCTGCAGAAAAAAGCAAGCTAGATGCAGGACAAGCACTTGCTGTAGACAGAAAAATTTTTTCAGAGTATATAACTGAGAAGATAAAAAGTTATAGTAACATAACAGTTGTATCTAAGGAAGTAACGGACATAACTGAATATATAAATAGAGAAGATGAAATAACAGTAGTTGCAACAGGTCCTCTTACAACTGATGGGCTTACGAATAGCTTAAGGCAGTATTTAGATATAGAAAATTTGTATTTTTACGATGCAGAGGCTCCAATAATAGATAAAGAAAGCATAGATATGGAAAAAGCGTATTTTATGGATAGATATGGAAAAGAAGGTGAAGGAGCATACTTAAATCTTTCAATGACAAAAGATGAATATTACGCTTTTTATAACGCACTAATTACAGCTGAATCTGCAAATAGACATGAATTTGATAAGCTTATGTTATTTGAAGGTTGTATGCCTATAGAGGAGATGGCAAAAAGGGGAGAAAAGACCCTTACATTTGGTATGCTAAAACCAGTAGGACTTGTAAAAGAAGAAAGTAAAGGAAAAGTATATGCAGTAGTGCAATTAAGAAAAGAAGATGAAGAGGCAAAAGCATATAATATGGTGGGATTTCAGACAAGCTTGAAATTTAGCGAGCAAGAAAGAGTTTTTAGAATGATTCCAGGACTTGAAAATGCTGAGTTTTTAAGATATGGAGTTATGCATAGAAATACGTACATAAACGGTGGAAAACTATTAAATTCTAATTTTTCACTTAAGAAAAATAATAATATATACTTTGCAGGTCAAATATCAGGAGTAGAAGGATACGTAGAATCAGCTATGTCAGGTATGATTGTAGCACTTGATATAATAGCTAGATTAAATAATAGAAAAGTAGAGTTTACTACAGAAACGATGATGGGAGCACTTTCAAGGTATATATCAACTGAAAATGAAAATTATCAGCCGATGAACGCAAACTTTGGAATAATAAAAGGATTAGATGAGAAAATTAAGGATAAGAAGGAAAAATATACTAGATATGCTAAGAGGAGCTTAAATGAAATATCTAGAGTAAGAGAAGAAATGGATTATTTAAGGTGATATTATGATATATTTATTTTATGGTGAAGAAAAATATGAACTGTATAAAGAGCTAGAAAAGATAAAGAAAGGTTTTGAAAAGTTAGAAGTAGGAGTAAACTATTTTAATATTACTAAAGATAACATAACAGAGCTAGAGAGCCTTTATGATAGTGTGAGCTTTTTTGGAGGAAATAAGCTTGTAGTTATAAAAGATACGGGAATGAAATTTGATACAAAAAAGCTAGTAACTGATTCTGATAAAGATGATGTATATGTAATAATTGAAGATAGTGTAGATAAAAGACTTACTAGCTACAAAGATTTGTCAAAGGCTGCAGAAATTAAGGAGTTTAAGTATTTAAATGAAAATGAGATGGCAAATTATATAATTACTACTTTAAAAAAATATGATATAGAGATGTCAAAACAAGTAGCAGATTATATGGTTTCAGTATGTGGCATAGATAAGGCAAATAACATAAATGAGATGCAAAAACTATCAATATTAATAAAAAAGAATGAAAAAGTTTCTATTCAGGATATTGATAAAATATGTTCAAAAACGCTTAATTCTAAAGTTTTTGATATGTTAGATAGTGCAGTTTTGAAAAAACATGAAAAAGCAATAAATATGTTAGATGAACTTATAAAGCAAAAAGAACCTGCTATAAAGATAGCTATAATGCTATATAAACAGATAAAGCAAATGTACATGATAAAATTACTTAATTCAAAAACTGATGCAAATTCAGTGCTAAAACTCCATCCTTTTGTTTTTTCAAAACTTAAGAAGTCAGCTGAAAGTTATACAGAAAATGATTTAAAACAGCTTATATTCCTTTTTGATAAATATGATGAAAAGACTAAAATAGGAGAGATGGATTTTGAAATTGGCCTTAAAGAAATTATTTGCCTAATGTAAAAAAAATATATATAATTTGGTATTTTGAGGTATAATAATTATATAAAAGAAAAGAGGCTGGAAAAATATGTCTAAAAAATTTACGAAAGTAATAATTGTAGTTTCTGTTATTATATTTTATAGTTTAATTAGTGTAGCAGTGCTGGCTACTTCGCCTTCTGAAGAAGAAAAAGTGGCAGCTGAAATTTATGCAAATGAGAGTACTTCTATTCCATCAAATGATTATACAATTAATACAATTGATACAGATGGAACTTCTACTATTGAAAATGTGGTAAGTGAAAAAGAAGAGGATACTTTAAATACTTCTAACATGACTATGATTATTTCAACCGCGTCTATAATTTTTGTTATAGTTGTTATATTTCTTATAGTTTTATCTAAAAAGAGGAACAAAAAGTAAAAAGTAAAAAGCCAAAAGTAGAGAAGATTAGTTCTTTACTTTTGGAATTTTTTTTTTTTTGTTGTTCTTTTTGACTTAATTAATTAAATAAAATTAATAAAGTATATACAGTATATAGTTTGAATATATATTTTTTGAAAAGCTATTTATATATTCTATTATAATTTAAAAATATAAAAATATAAAAATATGAAAATATAAAAGAATCAGGAAATAATTATAAAATAATTATAAAATCATTTACTTTATATAATGCTTGAAAATTTAGATATTAAATGATATAATGTTCTTGTTTTTGTATAAATATATTAAAGAGGAGGAAGATTTTTTTGAATAAGATTATAGAGGTTTTTAAAGGAGCAGTAATGGG
>JAFVCY010000078.1 GCA_017478805.1 Clostridia bacterium | reverse complement strand
TAAAATATAGCGTGCAAAATGCATCAGATGCATAGCTAACACTTGAACGAATACGATTTGTTTCAATTGTTCTTAAGTATTTCCTAAGATTTGCTAATTTTACATCTTTTGCATCATAATTATCATAGTATATGTTTATAAAGCCAATATCGTAGTATTTTAATACTTCCTTAATATTACTTCCGTCATATATTATATTCATTGAATCATATGTATCATAATTGTCATTTATATTATATTTTGTTTCTTTTAGTCCTAATACATTACTAATTTCTGATATTAAGTCATCAAAAACTATACTTAATTGGTAACTATCAGAAAATACTTTTTTTCTTCTTGTTTGATTTTCAATAATAACTTTAAACTGATGCTCATTTTTTTCATATATACAGTCTTTTTATATTTATCAGAATCTATATTTACTACCTGTGCCGTTATATTGTATTTTTCTTTAATATGTTTTTTGGCAAGAATTTCAAAAATAAAGTCGTTTTGAGAAAATGCTAATATTTCACTAATTATGAATATTATTATCGCAAAAATGTATACAATAAAAGGTGCTTTGCTAGTTTTATTATTTTTGTCATTTTCTTTTAAAGCATATAACCATGAAACAAATGCAAATATAACAAAAGTAAGCAATGCTATATAATTAATAAATATTAATATCATACATGGAATCGTTTCAAATCCACCCATAAAACCAGATGTATTTATATTTTCTAAAAATACATATAAATAATCATTAGTGAAGATAAAGAATAGAGAAATTAAGCTAAATATTAAAGCTAATACTTTGGTCATTTTATTACTTTTTTTCCATCATTATAATTTGCTTCTTCTAAATTATTACCAATTGCTTGATTGTCATTTATTTCTTTTTCTTCATTATCCATAATCTTTACATCAACTCCAAGATTAATATATAACATAATAACTTTTTTGTCAATTTATTAAGTATATATATAGAAAAAATATAAAAAATAGCAAAATAGTAGCATATTTACTATATTTCACTCTTTGATTTATATTTTTTTCACATTTTTCTATATGAAAATTATTAAAAGAGTTAATATTTTTCTTAATTTGTGATAAAATATCATAGAAATGAAAAAGGAGGAATTATTTCATGGATGAAGAAAAGAAGGAAAATGTTAATGTAGATGATACTATAGCAAACCAAGCAGAAGAAAATGAAGTGAAGACTGATAATGATGCATTTTCGAGTGAAAGTAATGATAATTTAAAAGCTGAAAAACAAGAAGAAATAAAAACTGAAGATGTAAAGGAAAAAGAAGTAATAAAGGAAGAAAATAATGAAAAAATAACAAAAGCTGTGGAGGTTAAAGAAGAAGTAACAAAAGAAGATAGTACAGAAGAAGAAAAGTTTGAAAATCAAAAATTTGAAACTATTTCTAATAATAAAAGTAAATCAAATTCCGTTATAATAGCACTTGGAATAGCCACTATACTTATTATAGCTTCAGCAGTTATTGCAGTTATATATTTTGGCGTGCTTAATATAAAAGCGGATAAAGCTTTTAAAAAGGTAATTGATGATGTAAGAAAAGAAATAGCCTTAAATGGTAAAAATACTATTTTAGATAATTTTTTTGTTGATTTAGAAACGTCTGTAAATTTAAAAATAGATGATAGTCAAAGCAGTACTAATTATAATGATTTAATAAACTTAATAAATAGTTTGAAATTAAAAATTGATATGACTTCTGATACAAATAAGAAAATATCTCAGGTAAATATTGAACTAAAAAAAGATAATGCTTCCTTTATAACTTTAAAAACATATAAGGAAAATAACAAGCTATATGCAAAACTAGAAAATATATATGATAAATATATTGAAGTAGATGCAAGTAAATTTTTAGATTCTCAGTACGCAAATTTAGAAGTAGGCAGTAGCTCTATAGTTGTAGCAGATAAAATATTAGAGGCATTTGAAAATTCACTAAAAGAAGAGTATTTTACTGAGTCTAACAAAGATGGGAAAAAAGTATTTACATTATCTTTAAATGATAAAATACTTAAAGAAATTAGTAAAAATATGCTAACTAAGCTAAAAGATGATAATGAGTTTTTAATATCGCTATCTAAAATGACAAAAGAAACATCTGCAAGTATAAAGGCAAACTTAGAAGAAAGTCTTGCAGATATTGATAGTGGAAAAATTTTAGATGAAGATGTAATAATAGAAATATCAGCATATGTATCATCAAAATTAGATGAAGTAATTTTTAGCGTAAAAAAAGCAAATACTGTGGTTAATTCGTTAGAGGTAAAAACAATATCAGAAAAACAGATAAGCTTTGAATATAGCACATCAACTGAGAAGATTATAGGAAGCATCATAAATAAAAAAGAAGTAAATGTTGATAATGTTATATTAAATGTAAAATATGGAACAATGGTAGATGCTACAATAAATTTTGCATATAGTATAACTGAAAACTCAAAAATAGAAGTGCAAGATGTATCAAATGCTGTGAATGTAAATGATCTTACAATGAAAGAGATACAAGGTATTTTAGAGAAAATACAAAAAAATGAAACTATAGCTGAAATAACAAAAGTAATAGAAGATTCTTTTAAGAGCAAAAATACATATGGAATTTATAGTGAGTTTAATATTTCAGATGATGAAGATACTAATATAATTGATGAAAACGAAAAAGAGAGTAATACATTAATTAAAGAAAATATGATAGAAGGTCTTGGGTATACAGTAGAATTTAAAATTCCAAATGGATATGTTTTAGATGAAAAATATAGCTCTAATTCATATAAATATTTTGATGATGCCAAAAATGATACAGAGGTATATTTAAATATAACTTATGATACTGCTAAGGAGTATTTTGAAGATGTAAAGAAATATGATTATGAGTATAAAATAAATGACGATGGGGATTTCTATTCAAATGTCGAGCTTTCAGATATAAAAGAATTGAAAGTTGGAAGAAATGGTGTTATGAAATATCAAAAACTTACATATAATGCTGGAACAAGCAGCAAATATGAGGAAATATTTGGAGTATATGAATTAGATAATGAAAAAGTATATACAGTGGAAATTGAAGCAAGAAATCATACTATACCTGAAAGTCTTTTAAGTTCATTTGCAGATATCACTATAAAAAAATAATATATATATAGGTGTTTAGGAATAAGTTCCTAGATGCCTTTTTGTGTTAAAGAAATGTTACACTTTTTTTACAAATTATAATTATTGAACCATTTTATCAAAAAGAATTGAAGGAAAAGTTGAAAAAAAATAATAGTTATGATATAAGGAAAATATAAGTGGTGATATGATGGCAAAAAAAAAAAAAATATATCAATTGGGGTATTAATAGTTGCAGTAGTAATAAATGCTATAATTTATCTAGCTATTTCTACAGCAGATTTAGGTAAAATAAATGAGTTTTCAGAAAAGTACTTTGGAGTAAAAATAATTGAAACAGATGCCTTAGCAAAGGTAGATAATAACAATCAAAATATATTAGGCAAGACAAAAACAGAAAGTGAGATTTTAGATAGTAAGTATGATTTATATGTACACTTTATTGATGTTGGACAAGGGGATGCAATTTTAATAGAGCAAGATGGACACAATATGTTAATTGACGCAGGACCAACAGGTTCAAAGAAAACTTTAGAAGAGTACTTGCAAAAAAATAATGTAAAGAATTTGGATTATATAATAGTTACACATAACCATGAAGACCACATAGGTGGTATGGCAAATATAATTAGTAACTTTAATGTAGGAAAAATATTAATGTCAAAAGACATTTCTACTACTAAAACGTTTGAAAATTTAATAAATGCAGCAAAGAGTAAAAACTTAAAATTTACAAATATAAGCAAAAATGAAACATATGAATTTTCAAAATCTCAGTTTATAATCTTATCAGATGGAAATAATACTCATAGTAATATAAATAACCATTCTATAGTAATTAAACTGAAATATGGAGATGTAAGCTTTCTGTTTATGGGTGATGCAGAAAAAGAAATTGAGGAAGAACTTTTATCAAGTAACTCTGATTTAAAATCAAATGTGATAAAGCTTGGGCATCATGGTTCAAATACATCTAGCTCTAAAGAATTTATACTAAAGGTTGATCCTGACTCAGCTATAGTTTCATGTCGGAAAAAATAACAGTTATGGTCACCCATGTAAGAGTGTTATGCAAATACTTAAATCAAATAACATTACTGTGTATAGAACTGATGAAAGTTCTAATATTGTAGCAAGGTCAAATGGAAAAGATGTGTCATTTAATGTTTCGCCTGGAAGTTATTCATTTATATCAGCAAAATAAGGAGGGAAAAATATGAAAGGTATAGTTGATAGAATAGAAGAAGATATTGTTGTATGTGTTTTAGAAGATGAAAGTGTAATATATATAAATATAGAGGATATTGAAGGAACAGTAGAGGAAAATGATGTAATTGTAGAAGAAGATGGCGTTTGGAAAAAAGATGAAGCAGAAACAAAAGAAAGACTTGAATATATGAAGGAAATAACAAAAGACATGTGGGAAAATTAGGAGGTAATATTTATGTATAAAAGAGTTTTAATTAAATTAAGTGGAGAAGCAATTGGAGAAGATAGTGGAAGAGGAATTGATAAAGATAAGCTTGAGAAAGTAGTAAGTCAGTTAGTAGAGATTTCAAAATCTGGAACAGAAGTTGCAGTAGTAATTGGGGCTGGAAACTTTTGGAGAGGAAAATACGGAGAAGGATACGTAAAGGCAGCAACTAGTGATTATATGGGGATGCTTGGTACAATGATGAACGCACTAGCACTTCAAGATATGATAGAAAGTAAAGGCGTGTATACAAGAGTAATGTCGTCAATCGAAATGAATAGAGTGGCTGAACCATTTATACTTAGAAAGGCCTTAAAACATTTGAGTAAAAATAGAATAGTTATTTTTGCTTGTGGTACAGGAAGTCCATACTTTACTACTGATTCTACTGCAGCTCTGAAGGCTACTGAAATAGATGCAGATGTAATTCTTCTTGCTAAAAATGTAGATGGTGTTTATAACAAAGATCCAAATATATATTCAGATGCTGTTAAATATGATGAAGTTACGTATATGGAAGCAATCTCACAAAAACTAGGAGTAATGGATACAACAGCACTTACATTGTGCATGGAAAATAATATTCCAATTGTGGTATTTGGACTAAACGAAGAAAACTCAATTAAAAGAGCAATATCTGGAGAAAAAATAGGAACTCTAATTAATAAGTAGTAAAAGTAATATTTACTAAAGAAAAAATAAAGTAGGGGGATATATGGAAGAAAAAGAAGCATTTTTAAAGGTATCGCCTAAGTATAAATTTATATATGAACTTGGTATGCCAACAGGAAAGAAAGT
>JAFVCY010000077.1 GCA_017478805.1 Clostridia bacterium | reverse complement strand
TTTATTGACTTTAGAGGATGAAGTAATTCCTGTCGAAGTAAAAGCCTCAAATAATACAACCTCAAAGAGCTTGTCTGCATATATGACTAAGTATAGTCCTAAATATGCAATTAGGATATCTAGCAAGAACTTTGGATATCAAAATAATATAAAAAGTATACCATTATATGCAGTACATTTAATTTAATAAAAGTGTAGATGGAAGTGGGAGATGATTCCCACTTCCATCTATTGCGCTGTTAAATGAATAGGCAGGCGGTAACTCCTGCTTTTTAATACGCTTTATGTTAACTACTTGCCAAGGTTCCATGTGTCTCCAACCTTTTCGGTTAATTGGACTCCAGACTCTAGAGAAACTACGGGGCGGACACCGCGGGAGCCGTCGCCCCCGCCGCCAATAGAATCGTAAAAACGGTTGCTGCTCACGTCGCCACTATACACACGGCGCATAAAGAAGGTCACACCGCCGCCACTACCGCAGGACACAGCGCGCGAAGCAAGCCAGTAGTTTGCGTTTGTGCTTCCATCAGCTTTATATCTTAACATTCTTTGTCCATTGTTTGCTGTTCCGATAGTATATATTCTTTAAAAATTTAGCGCATTTGTATATTGAATGATATATTTTTGTGAAAGAAATCACATTTTTGGTGCCAAAAATGTGAAATTTTTCACTTTTTCTTGACTTTGTTTGTAAAAATAAGATATAATAGTATTAGAAGGTGATTGTATGGAGAGAAAATTTACAGAAAAGCTAAATCATTGGAAAAACGAATATATTAACACTCCTTTAATGTTGATAGGTGCCAGACAAACAGGAAAAACATACATTATTAAAAAGTTTTGTGAAGAAAATTTTGAACATCATATTTACATTAATTTTGACGAAAATGATATTTATGAATCTTTTTTTCAAGAAAGCTTAAATGCAGAGGATATTATTTATAAAATAAGTACTTTTTTAGGGTACAAAATAGATATTGATAAAACCATTATCTTTTTTGATGAAATACAAAAAAGTGAAAGAGCCATTAATTCTTTAAAATATTTTTGTGAATCAGATAAACCTTATAAAATAATATGTGCTGGTTCACTTTTAGGTGTGAAAATTAATCGATATCATTCTTCTTTTCCAGTAGGAAAAGTTAGAATAGAATATTTATACCCTTTGGACTTTGAAGAGTTTTTATGGGCACTAGGTGAAAACTTATTATCAGATGAAATTCATCGATGCTATGAAAAATTGGAACCTATGAATCAAGCATTACATGAAAAGGCTTTGAACTTATATAAAATATTTTTATGTACAGGAGGAATGCCTGCATCTCTTAATGAGCTACTTCATAGAAATAAGGATATTCTATTTTACCAAACGGATGTCAAAGAAAATATTTTAACAGCATATATTGCGGATATGTCAAAATATACTAGTAGTGCAGAAGCAATTAAAATTAGAGAAATTTATAAAAGCATTCCTAAACAACTTGGAAAGGAAAATCAAAAATTTCAATATAAAGTTATCAGTTCCAATGCTAGAAGTAGAGATTATGAATCATCAATAGAATGGCTAATACAAAGTGGTATTATCTTAGAATGTAATTTAGCAAAAATACCTAAAATTCCTTTAGAAATTTTTAAAGAGTCAAAGATATTTAAGTTATATTTAAGTGATTGTGGACTTTTAATGAATTTAGCAAAAATAACCATTACTAGTATGTTAAATGATGTTGATATGTTATATAAAGGCATGATAGCAGAGAACTTTGTAGCGCAAACATTCAAATCAAAAGGATATTCTTTATATTATTATGAAAGCAACTCAAAATCAGAGATAGATTTTTTATTGACTTTAGAGGATGAAGTAATTCCTGTCGAAGTAAAAGCCTCAAATAATACAACCTCAAAGAGCTTGTCTGCATATATGACTAAGTATAGTCCTAAATATGCAATTAGGATATCTAGCAAGAACTTTGGATATCA
>JAFVCY010000076.1 GCA_017478805.1 Clostridia bacterium | reverse complement strand
TTTTTTTTTACGGAATTTTGTGAAAAATATACTTAAAATAAATAGGAAATTTGTGATTAAATGTATTGAAAATTAAAGAATTTTGTGATATTATATATATAAAGAGGTGTAAAAATGAAACGTTTAAAGCGAAAAATAGATGATTTTTTAATTTTGTGGAAAAATGATAAAGATAAAAAGCCACTTATTGTAAAAGGAGCAAGACAAATTGGAAAAACAGAAAGTATAGAATATTTTGCAAGTAATAATTATACAAATGTAGTAGAAATAAATTTTGTACTTGAAAAAGAGTATTTAGACATTTTTGATAATGGATTTAATGTCGATAAAATTTTAGAAAATATTTCATTTAAAAATCCTAAATTTAAGTTTGTACCACATGAAACTTTAATTTTTTTTGATGAACTTCAGGCGTGTCCAAATTGTGCTACTTCACTTAAAGCATTTAACAAAGATGGAAGATTTGATGTTATTTGCAGTGGTTCATTAATGGGAATTAATTATAACGAAATAGAGTCGAATAGTGTAGGCAATAAAATTGATTATAATATGTACTCAATGGACTTTGAAGAATTTTTATGGGCTAAAGGCTATAGTGAAAAACAAATTGAAGATATATATAAATGTATGTTAGAGTTAAAGCCACTAAGTAAACTTGAATATGATGTTATGATGGACAATTTTAAGGAATATATGGTAGTTGGTGGAATGCCGGAAGTTGTGAGTAGGTTTGTAACAAATAAAAATTATAGTGGTATTTTAGAAATGCAAAAACAAATATTACTAGATTATGAAGAAGATATTGTAAAATATGCAAATGGGTTAGACCAAGGTAAAATATTAAATGTATATAGAAAAATACCGGCATTTTTAGCAAATGAAAATAAGAAGTTTCAAATTTCAAAGGTTGAAAATGGTGCTAGAAGTAGAGAGTATGTTGGAACGGTAGAATGGCTAGATAGGGCTGGTATAATCAATATTTCTTATTGTATGCAAAATCCTGAGCTTCCACTAGGTGGAAATTATAACCCGGACAGCTTTAGAATTTATTTTGCAGATACAGGTATATTAATTGGCTCACTTGATGATGAAGCACAAGAAGATTTAAGAAAAAATAAAAATTTTAACACTTATAAAGGAGCTATTTATGAAAATGTTATTGGTGATATGCTTGTAAAAGCTGGATATAACCTATATTTTTATAAAAATGAAAAAGGAACAATAGAAATGGATTTCTTTATAAGAGATAAAGATTCACTTATACCTGTAGAAGTAAAGGCAAATGATAATGCTACAGTTTCATTAAATAATTTGATTGATAGTAGTAAATATAGTGATATAAAATATGGGATAAAGCTATGTAATAAAAATATTGGATTCAACGGAAAGTTTTACACATTTCCATACTTCTTAACATTTTTACTTAAGAGGTATTTAAAGGAAAAAGAATAAAAAATTAAGAGTGTATAGAGGGTTGTGACGTTTTAGTTACTACTCTCCATATACTCTTATTATTTTTTTGCAAAAATATATGCCAAAATTAATTATAAATAATGCAATGTAAAAAGGTAAATAAATACCTTAAAATTCCTTGACATACCTATAAATTTATTATATAATTTAAGGGTAAAAATTTGGAGGAATTTATTCATGAAAAATATATTAATAACAGGTGGAGCAGGATTTATAGGCTCAAACTTTGTAAATATGATGGTAGAAAAATATGGAGATAAGTATACATATGTAGTATATGATAAACTAACATATGCAGCAAATATGGATAACCTTAAAGAGTCAGAAGGTAAATATGAATTTGTAAAAGGTGATATTTGTGATTTAGATTTTGTTGTTGACACTTTGAAAAAATATGAAATAGATGCAGTAGTTCACTTCGCTGCAGAATCTCATGTAGATAATAGCATAAAAAGACCACTTACATTTACAGAAAATAATGTAATGGGAACTCATAGCTTGATAGAAGCTTGTAAAAGATATTGGGGAGAAGGCTCAGAAAATAGATTTGTGCATGTATCTACAGATGAAGTATATGGAACGCTTAAAGATGGTGATAGCATGTTTACAGAAACATTACCACTTAAACCTAATAGTCCATATTCAGCATCAAAAGCAGGTTCAGACTTAGTGGTAAGAGCATACGGAGAAACATTTAATATGAACGTATGCATAACAAGATGCTCAAACAACTATGGCCCAAATCAGCATGAAGAAAAACTAATACCGCTTATGATAAAGAAAGCAAAAGCTGGAGAAAAACTACCTGTATATGGAACTGGAAATAACATAAGGGACTGGTTATTTGTAAAAGACCACTGCAGTGCAATAGACACAGTACTTCATAGTGGAAAGAAAGGTGAAGTATACAACGTTGGTGGAAACAACGAAAAAACTAACCTAGAAATTGTAAAATTAATACTAAAAACACTAGGAAAATCTGAAGATTTAATATCTTTTGTAGAAGATAGAAAAGGACATGATTATAGATATGCAATAGACTCTTCAAAGATAAAAAGAGAGCTTGGATGGGAGCCATCAGTTACAGTTGAAGAAGGTCTAGCTTACACTATAAATTGGTATGCAAATAGAGAATATTAATAAAAGGAAGTGAAAATGTGCATTTTTGTTCTATTTGTGCATTTTTACTTCTATTATTATTTAGAGGGGATTAAATAATGATAGTAAAGACTTTTATGCTGCTTGTCTCATTACTTGTAAATATGGACATTTTAGAAAAGGTCGATGAAAAAATAGATTTAAGTAATGAGCCAGAAGGAACTGTGATTCAGCTTTCAACCAAAGAAAATTTAGTAAGGAACATGGGCTATGTAATTACTACTAAAAATGGGAATGTAATAGTAATTGATGGTGGAAATTATGAAGATGGTGCAAACTTAGAAAGATATATAAAAGAAAACGGAGGAAAAGTAGATAGTTGGTATATAACTCACTATCACTCTGACCATACTGGAGCATTTAATTACGTTATTGAAAATACAGATGTTGAAATAGGTAGAGTATATTTAAGTTTAAATAGTCGAGTAAAAGTAGAAAAATATGAAAGGATAAGGCTAGGAGATTATGATAAATACTTAAAAACACTTCAAAATAGCAAGCTTAAACGGAAAAATAGAAGAAGTGTATGTTGGACAAATTTTAAAGCTTGATAACGTAACTACAGAGGTGCTTGGAATAAAAAACGAAGACATAACAGTGAACTTTGGAAATAATCAAAGTGTAGTGTATAAGTTATACATTGGAAATTCAAGTCTGTTATTTTTAGGAGATACTGGGCTAGAAAGTGAGAAAAAATTAATAGAAACTGTAAAAGATAAACTTAAGTCAGATTATGTGCAAATGGCTCACCATGGCCAGCAAGGAGTAAGCGAAGAAATGTATAACTTAATATCACCTAAATATTGTTTTTGGCCTTGCACTAGCTGTTTATATAACAATGACTTTGGACATGGATATAACAGTGGAAATTTAAAAACAATAGAAACGAGAAGCTGGATAGAAAAAATAGGTGCAGTAAATTACGTTGCAAAAGATGGAGATATTACTGTTAAGATATACTAATATATTGATATTTATAGTATCAAATGTAAAAAACATACAAATATTATATGTAAAAAGAAAGGAAGGGCTAAAGGATAATTTAGCTAAAGAAACAAATATGGAAAAAAAAGTGGCAGTACTAATTCCCTGTTATAACGAGGAATTAACAGTTGAAAAAGTAGTAAAGGATTTTAAAAGGGAGCTACCTCAAGCAGACATATATGTTTTTAATAACAATTCAAAAGATAGGACAGAAGAGCTAGCTAAAAATGCAGGAGCAATAGTAGTAAATGAATACAAGCAAGGAAAAGGGAATGTCGTAAGGAGCATGTTTAGAGATGTTGATGCAGATATTTATGTAATGGTAGATGGTGATGACACTTATCCTGCATCTGAAGTCCATAAATTGATAGAAGTTATAGCTTTAGGAAAGGCAGATATGGCAGTTGGAGATAGACTTTCAAATGGTACATATGAAAATGAGAACAAAAGAAGTTTTCATAACTTTGGAAATAACTTAGTTAAAAATACAATAAACTTCATATTTAAGACAAATTTAAATGATATAATGACAGGGTATAGGGCTTTTAATAGGGAGTTTGTAAAGAACTTTCCAGTGCTATGTGAAGGATTTGAAATTGAAACAGAAATGACATTTCATGCGCTAGATAGAAATTACAAAGTGGTAGAAGTGCCAATTACATATAAAGATAGACCAGAAGGTAGCACGTCAAAATTAAATACTTTTTCTGATGGCTTTAAGGTAATTATGACAATATTTAATATGTTTAAAAATTACAAGCCACTAACATTTTTCTCAATAGTCTCTATAATATTTATGGCCTTTGCACTTATAATAGGTGTGCCACTTTTTGTAGAGTACTACGAAACAGGGCTTGTAACAAAATTCCCAAGAGGAATAGTTGCAACAGGACTTGTAATATGTTCAGTATTATTTTTTGCAATAGGTGTAATATTAGATACACTTGTAAAGCAGCACAAAGAAGAGCTTGAGATACTTAGAATAATAAATTGTAAAAAGGGAGAGTAAATTAAAAAATGGAATTTATTAAGACATTAATAAAAAACAGAAAACTAGTATTGCAACTAGGAAAAAATGACTTCAAAAACAAATTTGCAAGCACGAGTTTGGGAGCAGTTTGGGGATTTATACAGCCGTTTGTGTTCATGTTTACATATGTTATTGTGTTTCAGTTCATATTAAAAACAGAGAGCTCAGGTGATTATCCATTTATAGTTTGGTACCTGCCTGGACTAGCTATGTGGCAAATAATAAATGATTCTGTAATAAATGGAAGTAATTCAATAAGGAACTATAGTTATCTGGTAAAGAAAGTGGTATTTCCTGTAGATATAATTCCAATAATTAGTCTTACTTCATCGTTTATAGTCGGAATTTTTCTACTTGTAATAGCAACGTCAGTTTCAGTAATATTTGGGTATCTTCCAAATGTATTATTACTTGTATACATGATTTTTGCAGCACTTTGCTTTATAATTTCACTTGTTAGATTTACTTCTGCTGTAACAACACTAGTACCAGATTTTAGTAACTTAGTATCAGTTGTTATGCAGCTTATGTTTTGGTTTACACCAATAATGTGGAACGTTTCACAGCTTGCGGAATATGACATTTTAGCTAAAATTGTTAAGTCAATGCCATTTTCGTACTTAGTTACAGGATTTAGGCAGGTATTTATAGCAGAGGATATAATTACAAAGGATAACTATATATATACCATAATATTTTGGCTTGTTACTGTTTTAATATATATATGGGGAAATTCGGTATTTAAGAGAAATAAAAAGGACTTTGCAGATGTGTTATAAAAGGGGAAAAAATAAATAATGGAGCAAACAGAAAAAATAGATATTTTACTTGCAACATATAACGGAGAAAAATATTTGAAAGAGCAGTTAGATTCAATACTTTCGCAGACTTATTCAAACATTCAGTTAATAGTATCAGATGATGCATCTTGTGACTCAAGCAAAGAAATATTAAATGAATATGAGAAAAAAGATAGTAGAGTAAAGGTGTACTATAGAGAAAACAATATTGGCTCAAATGCAAATTTTGAATTTTTACTAACTAAAGTTGAAAGTGATTACTATATGTTTTCAGACCAGGATGATGTATGGATGAAGGATAAGGTAGAAAAGACCTTTTCACTATTAAAAAAGAAAAAAGCAGGCCTTGTATGTACTGACTTAATGATTGTAGATGAAAACTTAAATAGTCAAAATATCACTTTTAATAGAAAAATGAAGAAACTGTATAAACTTAAGAAATATAACGATACGAGGATGGTGTTTCTCTATAACGTTGTGACAGGGTGCACCATTTTATCTAGGAAAGAGTATATAAAATATATACTTCCACTTCCAAAGACTAAAAATGTACTCCATGACCACTTTATTCCACTAGTTATCTCTAAATACGCAACTATAGAGTACTTAGATGAGCCAACTATGTACTATAGACAGCACGCAAATAACCAAGTTGGAACTAAGAGATATACGGATAAATTTTCTACTTTCGATGATACTAGAAACTATTTAATTGACCTTAAAATAGATATATTTAATACTTATCTAGAAAGGAAAGATGTGCTTTCTAGTTACTATGAAAACTTAGCTAAAGACTCAATTATATATTTTGAAGGGGTAAAAAAAGTAAAGGGTATAAACTTTAAAAACTTAAAAACGTTCAATGAACTATATAAAAATGATAAATTTTCGTATAGGTTTTGGAATAGTATGCTTTTTAACGTGCCATGTGTTGCTAGGATTTGGTATAAACTATTTATGTAGAACATATAAAAAGGTGGTAAATAATGAACGAAGAAGAAATTGCTATTGAAATAAAAGATTTAAGTAAAGAATATAAAATGTACAGAAAAAAGATTCATAGACTGACAGAGACTATTTTTCCATGGTATAAAAAACATGGAGTGTTTAAGGCAATGAATAATTTTAATTTAACGCTATATAAAGGTGAAATACTTGGAATACTAGGAAGAAATGGAGCTCGGAAAATCAACACTTCTTAAAATGATTACAGGGGTAGTGTCTCCTAGCTCACGGAACTGTAATGGTAAACGGGAAAATTAGCTCGCTTTTAGAACTAGGAACAGCTTTTAATATGGAGCTTACTGGCTTTGAGAATATCTATCAGCATGGTCAGGTTATGGGCCTTACAAACGAGGAAATAAAGGAAAAGGAGCAAGAAATAATAGATTTTGCAGATATTGGTGAGCATCTGTACCAGCCGGTAAAGACATACTCATCAGGTATGTTTGCCCGTCTTGCTTTTGCATGTGCAATAAATGTGGACCCAGATGTGCTAATTGTAGATGAGGTTTTATCAGTTGGGGATATGTCTTTTCAGCTTAAATGTTTTAAGAAATTTGAAGAGTTTAAGAAAAGAGGGAAGACGATTCTTTTCGTAACTCATAGTATATCTGATGTACTTGCTAACTGCACTAGGACTATTATACTTAAGGAAGGAACAAAGATATTTGATGGAGGCGTAAAAGAAGGCGTAGATACATATAAGAAACTCATAACTGGTATGCTAAAAGATGATGAGAAGAAAGAAGACTTAGAAGAAGGTAATAATTTAAAATTTGGAATGATAGATGATGTTGGAGAGACTTGGAAGGAGCATTTTAATCAAAATGAGAATTTGGTGGAGTACGGAAATGGTAAGGCAACAGTTATAGATTACGGAGTGTTTGATGAAAATGGTGAGTTTTTAAGCGTTATTGAAAGTAGTAAAGAGGTAGTACTAAAATCAAAAATAAGGTTTAATGAAGATGTAGATAGTCCAATATTTACAATGACAATAAAATCATTTCAAGGAATAGAGATTACAGGAACAAATACTTTAATTGAAAAGGTATTTACTGGAAAGTATAAAAAGGGTGAAGAAGTGATTTGCTGTTTTAAGCAAAAACTACCACTTGCACCTAATAAATATACTCTTTCATTTAGTTGCACTAAGTTTGATGAAAATGGAGAGCTTGAGGTGTTAAATAGGAAATATGATGCACTTTTAGTTGAAGTGATGTCAGAGAAACAGTGCGTTGGTATGGTAAGAATTGATACTGAAATTAAGCTAGAAACAAGTAGTAAATAGAGTTGTAAAGGAGCAAATATGCAGATTATATATGATTCATATGAAAAAGACAATATTTATGATGGTCAGTCAGTTTTGCTTGAGGAGAAAGTAGCAGAGTATATAAAGCAGGAAAAAAATTTGAGTGATATTTTAAATGAAGATTATGACAGTAGTATTCAAAATATATTCTCTAAAAGAGCAGAAAATGTAATAAATGCTTTAGATATAGATAGTGAAACTCATTGCTTAGAACTTCTTGGTAGATTTGGAACGTTTACTAGGATTTTGAGTGATAAGTATAAAAGTATAACAACAGTTGAAACAATAAAGCAAAGAGCAGAGATTAATTATAGCAGAAATATTGATAAAACAAATATTGAGATAATATGCACAAGTGATGTTTTATCACTTAAATATAGCAGAAAATTCGATACAATATTTATGATAAATGTACTAGAAAATGTAAATGCACTACTTAATGACTATACTTCGTCTAGTGATAATCTTTGTGTAAAACTTCTAGAGAGGTATAAAAAGCTATTAAATCCTGGTGGAAAGATTATCATTGTTACAAATAACAAGCTTTCTATTAAGTATTTATCAGGAGCAAAAGAATATGAGAAACAAAATTCATATAGCCCTATATCATCAAATCAGTATATGTATGGAAGGTATTTTTCTAAAAATGAATTAAACGGTATCATTGAAAAATCAGGATTTGAAAAGAGTAAGTATTACTATGTTTTGCCAGATATATACTGCCCATCAGTAGTGTACAGTGATGAATATCTTCCAAGCAAAGATGCAAGTAAGTTAAATTATAACATATACTATAACAGTTTTGATACTGTGGTATTTAGTGAGATAGAGGCAATAAAGGAAATTACAAAAGCTCGGATATTTTGATATTTTTGCAAGTGTGTATATGATAGAGCTTGGAGATAATTTTGATACATTTAAGTTTGCAAGCTTTAATAACTTTAGAGAAGAAAAGTATAGATTGGTTACGAAAATGCAAGAAAACGAGGTTATTAAAAGTGGAAATAACGAGCATATAAAAAGCATAGGTAATAATATTGATATTTTAAATAGCTTGGGGATAAGCAGCTTAGATAGAGTAGAAAATGGCATGGTTATAAGCTCATACTGCAATGGTAATACTTTAGAAGAAATAATGATAAAGAAAATCTTAAATGAAGAAAAAATAAATGAGTTTTTTGAAGAAATTGATAGGTATGCACAGTACATTAAAGAAAAAATGGAGCAAGTAGATAGGAAAAGCTTTGAATTTAAAGATATATTTTCAAAATATAGTATAGAGGTAGAAGAAAGAGTCAAAGATAAGTTTACATATATAAAGCATGGATTTATAGACATGACCTTTGATAATATATTTGTTATAGAAAATAACTATTTTGTTTATGACCAGGAGTGGTATGAAGAAAATGTACCACTTGAGTATATGCTATATAGGGCAATAAATAGATTTTTCTTCAATAATAAGCAATTAAGAAAAATAATAACAGAAGAAGAGGTATATGCTAGATATGGATTAACTGACTATTTAGAACTATTTAGAAGTTTAGAAAATGCATGGCAAAAGAAAATAGTAGATAGAAATGTACTTAGCTATTTTGAATCAACATATTCTGCTACAACTTCACTTGAAAGTTTAAAAAACTCACTTTCAGATTTAGAATTTTTTAAGTCAATAGTAGAGAAACAAAAAGAGTATATAACTCAGTTAGAAAATGAAAATGAGGAGCTAAAGAAAAAGAGGTAAAAAGTTCTAGAAATTAATTGGAGAGATTATAAAAAGGGTAGTATACACCTAAATCATATACTACCTTTTCCTTATCTTCATTTTTTTATTAAAAATGTAAAAGTTACTTTTTAGTTATTATTGCATTTACTTCCTCTTCAGTCTTATTTACTATTTCAGCTATAGTTTTAACATCTATACCTTTTTTATGCATTGAAATAATAGTTAAATTTACACCATCAGCAAAACCTTCAGCCTTTCCTTTTTCTTCAGCACGTTTTTCTCTAGTATTTTGACCTAATTTCCAAATTTCATATGCATCTATAAGCTCTCTGTTTTTTTCATCTGCTAAATACTCTTTTCTTAGTCTTTCAGCTTCTGCTATAATCTTATTCTCTTTCATAGCTTTTTCCACCCATTTAGGATTCGTTCCGTCTATATACGCAAGCCATAAATCTAATCTATTTTCAAAAGTATGCTCTGAGTTTCTAAACTTTTCAAGTTCTACATAATGTTCAACATTTATATCTGATATTTTAAACTTTGTAGGTATATAGTTTAAATTATTATCAGCTCTATATCTCCAAGTAGTAAAATAATCAGGTATGTCATCAAATAATGTATGCTCTACTATATTTATACCCACAACTCTTTTTAATACATCATAATTTTTACCACTTTTTACTTGCTCCCTATTTAATGCACTTTTGTAAATTACAATTCTATTTAGGAAATTTTCATCTTCATAATTTTGCATTTCGATATTTACAACAAGCTCATTATTAATAGTAGCTTTTAAATCAACGTAACATATCTTATCAAAGTAGTTCTCAGAGTGCAAACTATACTGCTCTTTTACATCTATAGAATTAATATGTATGTTTAATAA
>JAFVCY010000075.1 GCA_017478805.1 Clostridia bacterium | reverse complement strand
CTATGTTACTGGAAGTAATTCTAAAATGTTATCAAGTGATATAAGTACTGAATTTAGAGGTAGAGGAGATGTAGTACATTTATATCCTTTGACTTTTAAAGAATATTTAGAAGCATATAATGGTGATAAAGATGAAGCTTGCTGATGCAACCAAAGACTCAAAAGTTGATATCCAAGATGCTATTTTGATATTAAAATATATCGTCGGAAAAATAAATTAGTTTTAGTATTGACAAATAAATGATTTGTTAATAATTATATATTTAGGTGACTAGCAAAACAAAAAAGCTAGACATCATTTTTTTCTATAACTATGTTAGTAATATTTTTTTATGTTTTGAATATATATTTATAGTAGGAGAGTGGATTATGGAAGATAAAAAAATTGTTAATAAACCAAATATTAATCAAAACATAATAATGGAAAATAGGGAGAAAGTATGTGTAACTGGAGTTATAGACATACATAGCTTTGATGATGAATTAGTTCTTGCTCAAACTGACCTTGGCATCCTTACAATCAAAGGTGATGACTTGAAAATGAATAAGCTAAGTCTGGATAATAATGAGTTAATAGTCGAAGGAAAAATAACTGCAATTGCATATAGTGATATTAATAATGCAAAAACAAAAGGATTTGTAAGTAAGTTGTTTAAGTAAGAAAGGTAAAAAATGCAAGGCATAGATTATGTTTCAAATATAATTGTAGCATTAATTATAGGAGTAATTTTAGGGATCATATTTGACTTCTTTAGAAGCTTGAGAAAAGTGACTAGACCTAAAAACTCAGTTGTAATGATTCAAGATATCATTTATTTTGCAATTGTACTAATTGTTATGATCACAGCTACATATCTATATTTAGATGATGCACTTAGAATGTATATAGTAGTTATTATAATTCTTTCTGCACTTATATATTTTAAATTATTTAGTAAGTTTATTGTAAATATTTATGTTTTTGTTATAAAAAGAACAAAGAAATTAATTACGGATTTACTGCTTCCGTTTAGGCTTATTTTTGAAATTTTTCAAAAAATTTACATTTTTTTCAAAAAAATTGTAAAAAAATGTTGCATAAATTTTATTAATATGTTAACCTATTTATATAAAAGAGGTAATTTTATCTCAAAATTAAAACAAAAGAAGAAGGTAAAGTATGAAGAAAAAGGAAAAAAAGTCGAAATTTAGAATATTTAAAATATCCAATATAATTTTGATAGGCATTTTCTGTTATTTCGTAACTACATTTGCAGAGCAGCAGGTTTCACTAAATAAGTATAATTCACAAATTGAGTCTTATGAGGCACAAATAAAGGCGAAAAAGGAAGAATTAAAGCTGTACATTGTAGATAAGGAAAATGAAACAAGTGATGAGTATGTAGAAAAGGTCGCAAGAGAGACTTTAGGACTAGTAAAGCCTTATGAAAGAATATATATAGATGTAAGCAAGTAATAGTGATAAGAAAAAAATATAAATTCTTATCACTATATTTTTTTGATTTTTTATGGTAGAATATATTTAAAGTTGGGTGATAGGTGTGAAGCATTATATAATAGTAAATCCGGTTTCTGGGAATATGAAAGGATTGAAAATTGCAAGAAATGTTCAGACTCTTTTAAGAAAGAATTATGTTGAAAGTGAGATTTTAGTTTCTAGTTATAAAGGTGAGATAGAGAAAATAACAAAAAAACTTGCAAATGAGGAAAAATCTAGATTCTATAGCATAGGTGGGGATGGAACACTTAATGATATAGTAACAGGAATTATTGGAACAGATAGTGAAATTGTGGTTATTCCTGCTGGTACAGGAAATGACTTTTCAAAAACTATATCTGATTTTAAAAGTATGAGAAAGATTGTAAAAGAATCGTTGAAAAATGATGTTAGAAAAGTAGACGTTATAGCTATGAACATGAAGGAAAAGTACTCTATAAACATACTTAATGCTGGATTTGATGCAAATGTTGCATTTAATATGAATAAGTTTAGGAAAGTTCCACTAGTTAGTGGAAGCTTTAAGTATAATTTAGCAATTTTCTACAGTCTTTTTAGAAACAAGAATTATGCTTTTAAGATAAGAGTGGATGATAAAGTGTTTAAGGGAAAGTATACTTTAGCGGTAATTGCAAATGGCAAGTATTATGGTGGAGGGGTGTGTCCTGCAAAAGATGCTGATGCTGAAGATAATAAACTTAATGTATGTATAATAGATAAAACATCAGTACTCAGGAAAATTGTACTTCTTCCTAAATACAAGAAAGGACTTCACGAAAATCTAGATGAGGTTACTATGCTTGAGGGAAAACAGGTTTCAGTTTGTTCAAACAAAAAGTTTCAAATAAGTTTAGATGGAGAAATTTATGAATTAAATAGATTTAAATGTAAAGTGCTAGAAAATAAAGTTAATGTCGTGTTTACAAAAAAGAATGATAAAGTTAAGGATAAATCTAAGAATAAAAAGAAGAAAGTAAAAAAATAATTGTATAAAAATGTCTATATGTATTAATAATAATTCTAGGTGATTAAAATGCAGAAAAATACATATAGATTTTTATTAATAGCTGTGCTTTGCCTTCTCCTTACAATTGGAACTTTATGGGGATATAGACTGGGAAAGGATATTGGCAAAAGTCCTAAAACTAAGGAGGTAGCAGTAGATAATATGGAACCTACAGTTCCTTCGCTTCCTATTTTCTCGAATGAGGACAATTCTATTAATATATATGAAGAAGAAAAAAAGTCGGAATTTAAGATAGTTAAGAATATAAAATATACAGACTGCAGTCATGAAGATAGCAGTGAAGATGTAATAATAGCAACTAGTATTGATGAAGCACTAAAAACTATTAATGGTGATTTTGAGGTGAAGTCTAAAACTGATAAATCTGCTATTATAGAAAAGTATGTAGATGGTTATTGTTCAAATCATTATTTAGTAACTACTCAAAACGAAAAAGTAGTAGTTTTTAGATGCAAGTCTAAGAAGGAAAAAGAAATTTACTTAACACTTGACACCCCTATAATCATTTTAAGAGATGATACTTTAGAAGATCTAAAAAAAGGAATAGAAGTTGACAGCATTCAAGAATTAAATAGTATTATTGAAGAGCTAGAAAGCTAAAAAGAGACTGTTTTATTAATATAGTAGCACTACAATTTATATTGTTGTAGTGCTATAATCATGATAGTATACTTAAATTTTTTAAATTATTATTTTTAATAGTTGAAAAATAGTAAGTAATGTTATATAATATATGCATATATATGCGGGATTAGTATAGTGGTAGAATAAAAGGCTTCCGATCTTTTGACGTGGGTTCGATTCCCACATCCCGCTCCATTTGAAGACAACTTACGGACTAATTAAAGTTCGTAAGTTTTTATTTTACTAACTAAAAAGAGGAAAAAATTATCAAAATAATTTAATCCTCTTTTTATATTTTTTTAAATGTGGGAGTAAAGCCCTTGTCTAGCCAGCACTGAATTTATACTCCCGCATAAATTCTACTATGGGAATTCCCATACCCTTTATAAGGGATATTACTCAATAATTTCTTTGGCAACACCATCAACAATTTCAACATTAGGAATCTTAAGAAATAACTCTGTTGGTAATGAGATTTTAGAATTTACTAAACCTCCACCAATTATAATTTGCTCTTGTTCTTTTATTAATGGATCAACCAATATCATCCAGTCCTTTGGAAGACCAATTGGGGT
>JAFVCY010000074.1 GCA_017478805.1 Clostridia bacterium | reverse complement strand
ATGGCTATAAGTTCGTCAAGTGGGAAAAGCTGGTAGGAGATGACCAGTATGAGGATTTTTCAACAGAATCACAGATAAATGTAACTGTTGAAAACAATTTAACTATAACTGCAGTCTTTGAGAAAGAAGAAACTGAGGTTCCTACAACTCCTGACACTCCTGCTATAACTAAGGTTAATCCTACACTCCAGCTGAAAGCTGTAGTTAAAAACAATGCTAAGAAACAGACATCAATTGCAACTCTTAGCTGGAAAGCTGTAAAGGGAGCAAGCTATTATGAGGTATACGGCAAGTTTGCAGATAGTGAGGAATACTCGCTGCTTACAACAATTAAAACGAAAACTTGCAAAATATCTTTGGAGTTTGGCAATGCTTACGCTGCAAAGATAAAGGCTGTAGCTGCAAATGGTTATGTATTAGAAGAGAGCTTAGAAGTTTACTTTGTAGCTGGCAATACAGACGAGTCTAATGCAAAGTCCATTATTTCTGCTAATGTTAAGGTAGGAATGGGTAGAACTACTCAGATTGCATCTGCAATACTTCCTACTGAAAAGGGCAAAACAGTATTTGGAGAAAAATACGTTAATCTTTACAGATACTACAGCTCCGATACTTCCATAGCAGAAGTTGATGACTACGGCACAGTTACTGCAAAGGCGGTTGGTAAGGTTACAATATTCCTCTATGCTCCCAACGGAGTTATGAAGAAGATAACCGTAAACGTAGTAAGCAATATGCTTATGCTTAAGGCAACTGTAAAGAATTCTTCTAATGCAACTATAAGCTGGAACAACGTAGCTGGAGCTACTGCATACGATGTTTATCTTGCACAGTACGGAATAGCACTTGAAAAAGTGGCTACATTCGACTCGAATGTGAAGATGTGCAATATTGCTCAGCTTGAAGCTGAAAAAGAATATGCGTGCATAGTTCACGCTCTTGATGCAAATGGAAACATTATAGCAGAAAGCAATTTTGTACACTTTGTAGCAAGTAGTTCAGCAAAGACCAATGCTAAGAAGGTTACTGCAAGTAGCGTTTCAATTACCGTAAATGGTACGGCCATGATTATTGCAACTGTAGCACCTGCTGAGAAAAACAAGACTGCAATAACAGACTTTACGTACTTCAGCCTTCAGCCTAATGTGGCAACCGTTGACAAAAATGGCATAGTTACAGGGCTTGCAAAGGGCAAAGCAACTATTTACGTATTTGCCGCAAATGGCGTGTACAAAACCATCAAAGTTACTGTAAAGTAATCACTCCTTTATTTGATTTTAAGCTTAGCTAGTCTAAGTAAATAAGGCGTCAGATATTTCTGGCGCCCTTTTCTTTTTTATCTTTTTGGTTGTTTTGTTCAAATTGTCTTTTTTTCTTGTTTATACTTTCCATATATGATATAATTTGTAGGTAAACTTGAGGTGAGGAAAAATTATCCATGAATGAAAAAATAGGTATATACGTACATATTCCTTTTTGCGTTTCAAAATGCTATTATTGTGACTTTTGTTCATTTGAGAAAAAGGAAGAATACATAGAAAAATATATAGATGCACTGACTCAAGAAATATTAAGCATGTCAGAAGTTCTCTCATCAAGAAAAATTGAAACAATATATATAGGTGGAGGAACTCCATCATACGTAGATTCAAAATATATAGTAAAAATTATGAAAGTACTTTCTATGTTTTATCTAGAGCCTCCAAAAGAAGTAACTATAGAGCTAAATCCTAATTCAGTTACAGAAGGAAAAATAAAAGAGTATTTAGAAGCAGGTATTAATAGATTTAGTATAGGTCTTCAGTGTATATATGACGACGTTTTAAAAATTATTGGTAGAACTCATAAGTTTGAGGATTATATAAACTGTTTAAATGTACTAAAAAATAATAGCGCTGAGAATATATCAACTGATTTAATATATCCTCTTCCAAATTTAGATTTTAAAAGGTTTAAAGCTCAAATAGATAAAATAATTAATCTTTCAAAAAAATATCCTTTAAAACACATTTCAGTGTATAATTTAGAGGTGCATGAAGGAACAAAACTAGATTTTTTAATAACAGAAGGATATGTGAAGCTTGCAGATGAGGATGAAGAGTATAAAATGAAGGATTACTTGGAAAATAGTATGATGGAAAACGGATTTAATAAATATGAAATATCAAATTATGCAATTTTGGGATATGAATCGCTTCATAATACTAATTATTGGAAACAAAATGAGTATTTAGGTTTTGGACTTAATGCTTCTTCTTTTTCAAGTTCTACTAGGTATTCAAACACAAAAAATTTAGAAAATTATATAGATCACTTTTTAAATGGAAATAAGGAAATAAATGTACAAAATAAAGATGAAGAAATGGATAAATTGGAATTAATGAAGGAATATGTTATTTTAGGATTAAGACTAAAAGAAGGACTGCAAATTTTAGAGTTTAAGAATAAATTCAAAGTAGATATTTTTAGCATTTTTAAAGATGAACT
>JAFVCY010000073.1 GCA_017478805.1 Clostridia bacterium | reverse complement strand
CATTTGCTAAATTTCCTCTAGCATCTACTGCTGTTCCTGCATTTACTGTAATGTATTTTCCTTCTCCAACGTTTTTAACGTTGCTTATTGTAACTGTTCTTACATTTCCTTCTCCAGAAATTGATACATTACCTTCGAAACCATATAGCCCGATGTGTCCTGCTGTTAAGTTATATGCAACTATTCCTACATTATCTGTATAAGTTAACTCATAACTTACGCTTCCACCTTCTGTTACTTCTGCTGCATTTGGTCCAGCTATTGTAAGTACTGGTGCTTCTGTATCAACTGGTGCTACTGAATTAATTGTGAAGAAAGCAGATTTTACACCATCAGCTAAAGTACCATCTGCTAGAAAAGCAGAACCTGCATTTACTGTGATATACTTTCCAGAACCAGAACCAGTAACATTAGAAACTGTTATTGTTCTTGTGTTTCCTGTTCCAGAAATTGATACGTTACCTTCAAACCCATATAGTCCAACGTGTCCTGCTGTTAAGTTAATTATAGCACCGTTACCATATGTTACGTTTACTGTAACTGTACCTCCTTCATTTACACTAGTACCACTTGTTACTCTTAAAGCAACCGGTATTGTAGCTGCGTTAACACTAACTGGCACTACTGGCAAAGTTGTTACTACTACTGCTATTAGTAAAACTATTGCGAATAATTTTTTAATATTTAACATCTTTCTTACCTCCATTAAATATCTTACAGTCTTTATTATAGCATAATTTACATAACTTGTCAACAAATTTTGTAATATTTTTATATTTTTTTTGAAATATTTGTTTTTTCAAATTTTACCAGTATCATTATTTTTAGATTGCACAGATTATAATTGAAAACATAAAAATGTAATATTGTTTTCGAATTTTAAATTTATATAATAGGAGGTGAATTATAATGGCAAGAGCTAACAAACAAGCACAAGAAGCTTTAAACAAATTTAAAATGGAAGTTGCAAATGAAATCGGTGTAAACCTAAAACAAGGTTACAATGGTGACTTAACTTCTAAACAAGCTGGTTCTATAGGTGGAATGATGGTTAAGAAAATGATTGAAAGAGTTGCTGGTACAATGTAATTATATTTGTTATATTATTGAGATAGAACTATTTTTTAGTTTTATCTCTTTTTATTTCCTACTTATATATATAATATATATTAAAATATTTTTCATATTATGTATATTTTTATTTTATTTGTGCAAAATATATAGTAAGTAGGAGGTGAATTTGAAATGACATCTAATAACAAACAAGCTAAAGAAGCTTTAAACAAATTTAAAATGGAAGTTGCAAGAGAAGTTGGTGTAAACCTTAAAGAAGGTTACAACGGTGATTTAACTTCCAGACAGGCTGGTTCAGTTGGTGGTATGATGGTCAAAAAAATGATCGAAAAAGCTGCAAACCAAATGTAATTAATTATTGATATGAATAAGCAATTGGAAAACAATATTCTTTCCAATTGCTTACCTTATTATATAACAAATATCTCTATCTTTGGTCACCACCAGGAGCACTAGAATTCTCTATATTTTTTTCAAGATTTATATAGTATTCTTCAAAATATTTCATATAATTTTTTCTTAAATTATTATCATACATATATTCTTCTATTTCATCTTCAATATCACTAGTACTACTTTTAAATTCTTTTATTTGTTCATCATCCATATTTCTATATCTATTGTACATTATTAACTCAGGTTTAAATTCTCTTTGCTGAAATTCTTCTATTAGCTTAATCATTCTTTGACATCCTGGTTCTTTTAAAAGCTCAGAAAAATATTTATCAGTTTTTTTTGCTATTTCTTTGTTTTCTTCTGAAAGCTTTTTATATGCATATAACTCACTTAGTTTTGGTGGATTGTAAGGATACCTTGCAAATATAACTTGTTTATCCGGTCTCTCGTTTTCATCTTTATATAATTTTTCTAGATAATCAGCCTCAACACTATTATCATCAAAAAGTAATATTTGATTATATCCTTCAAGTGCAGTAACAGGTTTATTTCTATCACCATATACTTTTTGTTCAATAGAGCCACTTTTTGTTTCAATTTTATTATCTCTAGATATTATATCAGTAAATATATCTCTATATTCTTGTGGAAGGCAGTCTATAAAATACTTTTTTGCAGATTCTGTAGTTGCTGTTGTCCATATAATGACATCAGTTCCTGCTTCCTTTACTTCTTTAAGCTTTGCTAGAAGATCATTTATACCCGGTCTTAAAACAACCTTTACAATTTTTTCACAACTAGCATCAAATTCTAATTTTCTTAAAGTTTCATCTAAATCAAATACTATTACTCTATTATTCATAAGATAACCTCCATTTTCACTTAAGTTTTTTCATAACTTTATATAAAATTAAAGAAGTAACTAATATTTTATTGTAATATCCTTATTCATTAATGTAAATTCCATTTTGTTTAAATGAATTAAGTACCTCTTCTCTATCTGAATCGATTTCTTCTTTAGTAAGTGTTTTATCATTTGCGTAAATTGTAAATCTTATCGTATAAGTTTTCTTGCCAAATAACTTCTTACTATCCTCATATATATCAATTAAAGAATATTCTTGTAAATATTTCATATTGCTACTCTTTATTATATTTTCTATCTTATCATATTTAACATCACTTGATGCAATAAGTGATAAATCAAATGTTACAGTTTGGAATTTAGAAACTTCCTTAAACTTAATATTATTTTTAGCTAAACTTCCAATTTTATCAACATCTAATTCCAAAATGGCAATACTTGTTTTTGCGTTTATATTATCAGAAATTTTTGGATGAACCAAAGAAATATAACCTACATACTTTTCATCAATTAAAATATCAAAAGTATTAAATGGATGCATCCAGCTTTTATCAATATTTTCACGGTTTATAAATCTAGCTGAAATATTTTTATTTATTTTCAAAATATCTTGAGCCATTTTCTTCGCTTCAAACACTAACTCTTTTTCTTCTTTATTATTAGATGCTATAGCTGCTCCTAGCACTTTATGCTCAATAGCATTTTTTAAATCAAAATTATAATCAAAAGTTCTTCCAACTTCAAACACTTTAACTTCAGGCATATATTTTATATTCTTGTAAACAGCATAAAGCATTGTAGGTGCCATATCACGTCTTAAAGTATTATCTTCCTTTACAATTCCGTTTGTTATTTTCAAATTATCCTCAACTTTTATTCCAAGTTTTTTATTTAACTCAAAGCTATACCATACATAACTGTGAATTTCAGACATACCATATTTCACAGCTAAAAGCTCTTTTATGCTATATTCAAGCTCGCGAACTGGGTCTTTTTCTATAGGTGCAACCTTCCAAAGATTAGTTTTTGGCTCAATATTGTCATATCCATGTATTCTTGCTATTTCTTCAATTATATCTGCCTTTTGACTTACATCTTTTGTTGCTCTAAATGATGGTACATCAATGGTTATTACTTTACCATCTACTTTTAGTCCATATTCTAAGTTTGTAAGTGTAGTTGTAATTTCTTCCATAGAAAGCTCTTTTCCAATACTTCTATCTATATAGTCTTTATCTATTGTTATAACTATATGAGGGTATCTTTTTAAATAGATATCTGAAAAAGCAGATGTAACTTTTATATCAGGGTCTTCTTCTTTTAAAACTGTAATAAATCTTTCTATTGAAGTTTTTGTAAGCTCTGGGTCTAAAGTTTTTTCATAGTGCGCAGCTGCATCTGTTCTTAAATTGTACTTACTTGCTGTTTTTCTGATATTTGTTGCATCAAAGTTTGCAGACTCTAAAAATACTGATGTTGTCTCATCTTCAATTTCAGTATTTAATCCTCCCATAACTCCTGCAATTGCAACTGGCTCATTTTCATTTGCAATCATGAGAACGCCTTTATCCAAAGTTCTTTTTTCTTCGTCTAAAGTTACAAAGTCAGTTTCTTCTCTTAGAGTCCTTACATTTATACTATGTACTTTGTTTGCATCAAAAGCATGCATTGGCTGTCCAAGTTCCATCATTATATAGTTTGTCATATCTGCAAGAAGATTTATACTTCTCATCCCGCAATAATATAGCCTTACTTTCATTTTCCAAGAAGCCATTTTTTTAGTTACATTTTCAATACGAATTGCACTATATCTTAAACATAAGGGATTTTCATCTTCTGCTTCCACAGATAAATTAAGCGTTTCTAAATCATTATATTTTTCGATATTCTCTACATATAGTGGCTTTAATTTTCTTCCAGTAATTGCAGCTATTTCCCTTGCAATTCCATAGTGTCCCCAAAGGTCTGGTCTATTAGTTAAAGACTTGTTATCAACTTCGTATATAACATCATCTATTGGGATAATATTTTTTACATCTTCGCCAAGAGCTGCCTCATCCCCAAATATTAGAAGTCCGGCTATGATCATCACTTATTCCAAGCTCTTTTTCAGATAAACACATACCGAAAGCTGTCATAACCTGCAAGATTTGCTTTTCCTATAGTTACCCCTGCAACCTTTGAACCAACGGACGCAAATGCTACTTTTAATCCTTCTTTTACATTTGGCGCGCCGCACATTACCTGATAAGTTTCTTTTCCTGTATCTACCATAAGCTTATGAAGTTTCTTTGAGTTTTCCACATCTTCCACAGAAATAATTTTTGCAACTTTTACACCTTCTATGTCTTTTCCTTTTATTTCTATACCTTCAACTTCAGCAGTTGACATTGTAAATTTATATATTAACTTTTGAACGTCTATGCCGTCTAAATCAACAAAATCTTTTATCCAATTTATAGATATAAACATGATTTTACCTCCTTACTTTACATTCATTTGTTTAAGAGCTCTAACATCGCAGCTATTCATTACTCTTAAATCATTTATAGAATATTTCATCATAGCAAGCCTGCTTAAACCAAGTCCAAAAGCAAAGCCTGAATACTTATCCGGATCAATTCCGCCCATCTTTAATACATTTGGATGTATCATACCGCATGGGCAAAGCTCAATCCATGTTCCGTGCTTACATACTTTGCATCCTTCACCATCACAGTATGGGCATTTTATATCAAGCTCAAATCCCGGCTCAACAAATGGAAAGTATCCTGGTCTTAGTCTTACTTCTACATCTTTTTTAAATACTTCAGATAAAAGTGTTTTCATGAAGTATATAAGATTAGCTATAGATACATCCTTATCTATCATCATACCTTCCATTTGGAAAAATGTATTTTCATGAGATGCATCTAGTGCCTCATTTCTAAAACATCTTCCAGGGAATATTGCTTTAAGTGGTGCTCCATATTTTAGCATTATTTTATTTTGTGCAGCTGACGTTTGCGTTTTTAGTACCTGTCCGTTTTCAAGCCAGAAAGTGTCTTGCATATCTCTTGCAGGGTGATACTTAGGTACATTTACAGCCTCAAAGTTGTTATACTCAGTTTCTACTTCGTTTCCATCTTCTACTGTAAATCCCATTGAAGTAAATATATCTTCTAGCTCCCTTTCAGTAATAGTTATTGGATGTAGTGAACCAATGCTTTTTTCTGTTGGAAGTGATATATCTATTTTTTCAGAGTTTTCTATTCTAGCTACATATTCTAATTCTTTTAACTCTTCTTTTTTATTTTCCACCATTTTTTCTATTTCTTGTCTTAAACTATTTGCCTTTTCTCCTACTTCTTTCCTTTTTGACTCCTCAACATTTTTTAGATTCTTAAGTATTTCTACTACTTCTGACTTTTTACCTAAATACTCAACTCTTAAGTTTTCAACATCTACCTGAGATTTAATTTCTGACATTTTCTTTAATATCTCTTCTTTTAATTTTAAAATTTTTTCTTCCATTTTTTCTCCTCCTAAAAAAATATATATTTATATTAATGTTAATTATTTACTAACATTATTTACATACTTACTATATAACCTCTTTAGATTTTTATTTGTGACTACTTCCTTTATACCTTTTTCAGCAACTTCTGTATAGACTGCTACTAAAAAATCTTGAATCTTAGGGTTTATATATTCCTTATCTTTTCTTGCTTCAAAGTACTTTAGTGGTTCTTTTTGATTCCATGCTTTTCCTTTATATACAATCCCTGCAGCTAAGGTATCACAAACCATTTCAAATGCATATTTTTGTGGTATAACTATAGCTTTTTCTTCTAAAGCAAAGTCATACCAATATTCAAAGTGATGCTTGTTTCTTCCTTTATGATGAAGCCAAGCATTAGAATAACCATTTGCTTCTTTGCAAAAATGTATCGGGCTTCTTTTTCCGTTATAATATTTAACACCTTCAAAAAATTCTACAAAGCTATATTTTGATAAATCATGAAGCAGTCCTCTTATTGGTATTCCTGCTCTTACGCTTAATTTAAATACGCACCATCTATGCTTATTTACAGTATGAAGATGCCCAAAAAAATTCTTTATTTTCATTTTTCCTCCAAAAAAAGCTACTCCTTCCTAAACTAATTAGGACGAAATAGCTTCTTACTTTTCCGCGTTACCACCTAAATTCAGTATAACAATATAAATTATACTGCTCTTAAAACAGCTATAACAGGCTTACCTGCTTACTCCTACTACTAATTTCAAAGTAAGGCCTCCAAAGTGAAATTTCAAAAATGATATACTAGCAGGCTTACAGCCCATGACCTGCACTCTCTAAAGTATATTTGCCATTTTCTACTTTGCTTTATCTACGGCTTTCAAATATTCTTACTACGAAAGAATTATATCACTACTTTTTATAATTGTCAACATCTACTATTAAGAAAAAACGTACCACAATATATGCTAGTACGTTTTTATTCTGATAAAATACAATTTAACATTTTTCTTCTTTCTAGTTAGCGTAGTTTTAGAAAAAAATCTACAGTTAATTTAACTTATCAAGCCAGGGATCGTTTTCAAAAAGATAGTCATAATCACTGACATAACCAGTTTCTTCTTCTTTTATACTAGTTTTTTCCTTCTTGCTATTTTTTTCTATTTCTTTGCTTTTTTCCTTCTTCTCTTCAATTTTTGTCCAAATGAGTATACCTGCACAAACAGTAAGAATATACCCTACGGCTACAGCTACGTTTCCCATACTTTTTTCCTCCTTATAATTATACTAAAAGGCCACTTTATATAAATCTGCTAAAGCAGAGCAATAAGAAATTATGTAAATATTATATCACTTATATTTTGCTTTTTCAAGTATTTATCTAAAAGAATAACTATGCTAACATTATAACATAGTCATTTTTTATACTTTTAACTAACTTTTTAAAAATGTAAAGAAGCTTGCATATCCAAGTGCTAAAACAAAAGCTGTTATAAATGTAAAAGCATAAACTTTCACTTTACCTTTTTGTTTTTCCTTCATATATTCCTCCTAATACTTTAAGACATAATATCTAGTATATCTTTTTTTACCTCTTCAAAATCTCTATCTGTTGCAATATTTATTACGTTTATTTGTGGATATTTAACTTTAATTTCTTCTGCCATTTGTAAATATGTATTTTGCTGATTTATACTATTTGTAACATCAAACTTTGCGTATTTTACATCTGCTTTTCCTTCTCTATTTAATCTTTTTTCAAATAGTGATGTATCTTCTAAATAAAGAGTAATATATTTTATATCAAAATCCATTTTTGATAATCTGTCTAGCAGTTTATTATATTCTTCCGTAAATTTATACTCTTTATACCCTAATCTACAATAAACTTCTTCAGTAAAGAAAGTTCTATCAAATACTAAATTTATGCTATCATTTTCAAGGCCTTCCATGTAATTTAAAAGATTTTCATACATCTTTATAGACTTTGCAAGCCCCGCATGCGAGCTATCTGATGTTCCGTTTAACCTATATAGATTAGTATGAGGCATTGTATGTCTTAAAAAATCTGTAATAGTAGTTTTTCCGCATCCGCTGCGCTCCTTCTACAATTATTAACTTTGAATTTGCCATATTAGTTTCTCCTTAAAAAGAACTTACTTAGAAAACAAGTTCCAAAGTAAGTTCATACTTTTATTATTCTTCACCCTCTAAAGCTTGTTCAATAGACATGCTATCTAGAGTCTTGTCATCTATTCCACTTCTTCTTTTCTTCTCGAGTGCAGTTTTAACTTTTCTTGCTTGACCTTCTATCTTATGTGTAGTTCTTTCTAATCCTTGATACAAGTCATTTGATTCATCAACTGCAAGATATGTACGTCCTTTATACTCAATACGAACATCTACGTGATGCACACCTTTATTTGAAGAAAATGTTACATGACATATTGTGTTATCATCAAAAAAGCTCTCCAATTTCTTAATTCTTTCTTTTGTATAATTTTCAATTCCTTCAGTAATATCAATATGTAGTCCTGTTAAATCTAATTTCATAATAATCAACTCCTAACTATATTATACACTAAACTTTTAAAATTTCAAGGAAATTTAGTGTTTATATTATAAATTTAGCAATATATTTATTACAACTTTCCCAACCAGTAGTACTATACATTATTTTTTCTAGGTCTTCCTCTTTTTCTTTTTTGCTTTATATCAGCATCTATTACACCTAACTCCTCAAGAATTTTAATTTGTGATGGATTTAGCTTTATTAATTTCCACTCTTCATTTTCTTGTTTAACTTTTTTTGCACATTCTAATATGTGCATTATTTTTTTTATACGTAAATTTTTTCAATAGCTCTTTTTTATCAAATTGATTAATTAGCCTAAATGTTAATAGTGTTGCTAAAAAATCGCAAAATTCTGTTGCTATAACTGAATACTCACTTTGAACTCTAGTTTCATCAAATTCACATGCTGATTTATAAAATCTCATCACTATTTCTATTTTCCATCTGCTTTCATATGACTTATATGCAATTTCAATTGGCATATCTATATCACTTTCTAGGACTATTGTACCAAAACTTTTTTGTTTCTTTTTATATTCACTAATTTCAAACTTTTCTGCCAAATTCTTTAACCAATCTTTTTCTTCAATCATTGCTTTATTTAAATCTCTATATGAATACAGCCATTTTTGTGTTTCTTTACATTTTACTTTTTTACATAGAATGCTTGAATCTGTTGGTAAAATATCTGTAAAATCATATAGGTTATATCTTTCTACAAATTTTGAATTTCTTTTAATAGGATTCAAATAATGTAAATCAGGATTCTTTTCAAATTGTTCTTCTGCAGCAGATGCTGGAAAACCTTTATCAGCTACTATGATACCTTTCTTTATTTGATTTTCTTCAATAAACTTTTCATATGACGTTATATCAAGCATATTACCTGGAAAACACTTAGAACAAATAGGTTACATTGCTTCTAAATCAAAAGCAAATAAAACTGATACTTCTTTGTTTCCTTTTACTCTTGACTTCCTTGAAAACTCAAATAAACAGTTTACTTTAGAATCATTTGTCTTTAATGTGCCATCTACTAATAAATGGTGATCTATATTTACTTTTGCAGTTCTATTTTTCATAAAAGTTGTTATCCTTGAACATGTTTTTCCAACATCACTTAAAAATTTTGAAACACTATTTTTGGATAAAGCAACATTTGGATAAAGTTCTGATAGAAAAGAAGTATCGTAAGCTTCTTTTAATTCACAATCTTTTATTCCAGGATAGCATACTCTTAGAATGGAAATGCAGTATATTTTTAGAGCATCATTTTCATTGTAAACTTCTTTGAGTTCTTCATAAACATCTTTGAAAACATTGTCACAATCAATAATATTTGCCCAATCCTTTAAATCAATTGAAGACATAGAAACATTCTCTTTTTGATTTTTTTCAATAGGAACATATTTATTATCAGCAATATGTCCTATTGTTGAACCTGTAACTGGTAATCTACGACCATTTGAATATTTACACCCAACTCTTTCTTTAACTGCATATTTATCATTGTTTTTTCCATATGAGCAAACGATTGTGTTCTTTGGTCTCTTGACTTCTAAAATATTTTTTGGCACTGCCATACTACCACCTCTTAATATTTGTATAGTACTATTGTATCATGCAATAGAACTATACGTAAGCATTTTTTGAAAAAAATGTCGACACTTTTTTATATTTTTATAGTATATATGCAAAAAAATAGCACTATTTTTAAGTGCTATTTTAAAATATTATTAATATTTTACATTATTACCCTATTTTTAAATCCTTTTTGTATAGTACTACTGATTGGGAAAGTTGTAATTTATTTTATAATATATAATTTGTAATCAGATATATTTTTTCTAAAATAACTATCTAAAATAATAAAATGATATAAATATTTTTGTTGTTTTTCTATTAATACTATTATTTTACTTGATATTTTACATAAAAAGTGATATAATTCTTTACATCTATAAAAATATAGATATGGCCATTAATAATTTAAAGGAGGTCTACTATGGACAGAGAAATTGCTGAAAAAATCTATTGCTCAATTCCGCACAAAAGGAGGGCAGAGTGGGTACGGCTTTTAACTAGCTATCCCGAACTTACTTCTACCTTCCTTGATAGTCTTTTGAGAGGCTACACATTTGCAAGGACAAATGTTATTTCGGAGGTGATTACAGCACTTGATGATGGAACTAATCCGGACTCTATGACCCTTTTCATTCGTCCCGAATTTAGCGAAAGTCAAATCCATGAAATAAGACTTGGTCTTAAAACTTTAAGTGAGAGTGATGTTAAACTTTATGCGAAAGTGGAAATACCTGATTGGCGCATGAAAATTATAAGAGAACTTTTAGAATCAGGCATTGAAACAGAAAAAGTTGAAATATACTTGAACTTTAATCATAATGCATACTGCTTGAAAGAAGTCGAGCTTGCAATACGCCATAATTTGGATGTGAAACAGATTAAGTATATCGCAAAGCCTGAATATTCTGGTCAGCAGATGAAAGAAATACGTCTTGCATTCGAAAATGGTCTCTCATTTAAACAAGTTCATTTTTTTGCGAAAGCTATGTTTGAACCTAAAGAAATGCGTGTGCTTCGTGAAACATTAGAAGCTGGTGATATTGACCTTGACTTATTTGAAATGGTTGCAAGATTATGTTTTGATGCCATGCAGATGAAAGAAATAATTGATGGAATCAAGCTTGGTTTTAATAAAGAACAGCTTTCAAAGTTTGCTTTACCTAATCTTTCAATATTCCAAATGCAGCTTATAAAGCAGGCTTTGCTGAAAGGTTATAATGATGAGATAATAACTCTCATTTCCAATCCTACTATTCCTTTAGTAAGAATCAATCTTATCTACAATGCAATATTCTTGTACAATATGTCTGCAGAGAAAATCGAATTTATTGCATCAAATGTTTTCGTAGAAGAAGATAAAATGGAAATACTGGTAGATGCTATGAATTTTGGAGTTTCTCTTAATGATGTAAAATTGATATCCAAATACGATATAGAAACCTTGAAAAGTGTTGTAAATGCAATAAAATGTGGCATTACGCTCTCTAGTATTTTTGAGGTTGAAGAGATGCATTTAGATATTATCGACTACATAAACGCAGAGATTGGCAAGAAACTTAGGAATCTTCTGTACAATTACTAATTAACTATTTTGTGCCAAATCGGGTCATTCCGCTTTGGCACTTTCTTATTCTACGAAAAATACATTAAGGAAAAAATAGCCTCTAGATTTTTTTCTAGAGGACTATTTTTTATTTACTCTTTGATTTCTTTCCAATCTTTGAAAAATAGTAATAAAGCGTTGGTGCTATAAATAGTGATGAATATGTTCCAGATATAACACCTATCATAAGTGGAAGTGAAAATTCTTGTAATACTTGCTGGCTGTTTACAGTTGCAAGTATAAATAATATTAATACCGCAGTTACAGTTGTTATTGATGTATAAAGTGTTCTTTTTAATGTTTGATTTAAACTTTCATTTATTATATCCGTTATTTCTGTAGTCTTCATACTCTTTTTCTTTATCTCTCTTACTCTATCAAATATTACTATTGTATCATTTATAGAATAACCAAGAATTGTAAGTACTACTGCAACAAATGTAGCATTTATTGGAAGATTTAAAAATCCATAAATTGCTATCATTACAAGCATATCATGAAGTAGTGCGCTAACTGCACTTATAGCAGCAGCCACTCCTAGTACTTTGAAACGAATAACTATATATACAAATAGTAAAATAATTGCAACTATTGAAGCTATTATTGTTGATTCAATTAGTTCTTTTCCATAAGATGGTTGTACATTACGTATTGTTGAATCACCTAAATTTGTATATTTCTCTTTTAGAGCATCAATTACACTATTTGACTGTTCTTCTGTTATTGTATTTGTAGTAAGTGAAACCATATTCTCTGAACTAGACAGTGACTGAACTAGTGGCTCCTCACCAATTACTTCTTTTACTATATTTTTTAGCTCTCGCTCATCATAACTTTCTCCAATATCTACTTGAATTCTTGTTCCTCCCATAAAGTCTATATCAAATTTAAAACCTCTAACAAACCCAATGACTATACCAGAGACAATTACAAGTATACTTAATATTAAAAATACGTTTTTATGTTTTAAAAAATTCATATTATTTTGCCTCCTTTTTTAGTCCAAATAAAAATTTACTCTTGTCTGCAAGTGGTAAAATTTGTTTTAGTAATAGCTTAGTTATAAATACTGCTGTGAATAAGCTTAAAAGTACACCTAAGAATAGTACTAAACCAAATCCTTTTACAGAGCTTGTACCAAGCATAAATAGAAGAAGCGCTACTATCATAGTAGTTACATTTCCATCTACTATTGCTGACATAGCATTTTTGAAGCTTCTCTCAAATGCTTTTTTATATGATACTTTTGCCTTTAATTCTTCATTAAATCTCTCAAATATTAGTATATTACTATCTACTGCCATACCAACTGATAATATTAGTCCTGCAATACCTGGAAGAGTAAGACTTATTCCAAAGTATGACATTACAAGAAGTACAAGTGTTGAGTATGCAATAAGTGCAAGTGATGCAACTAGACCTTGAAGTCTATATACAACAATCATAAACACGCATACTAATGCAAGTACTATAACTGCTACTATTACACTTACCTCTAATGCTTTACTTCCTACATATGCACCTATATATTCCTTATTTATAACTTCCAAAGTAAATGGAAGTGCACCTGAATTAATAAGTGTAGCATACTCTGCTGCTTGCTCCTTCTTTTCAGAATATGAGCCACCACCTAAAGTTATAATAGCTGAATTTGATTCAATTCTTTCATTTACTTTTGGTGAAAGAAGTACTTCATCATCTAGCATTATACTTATTGTTTTTCCAACATTTGCCTCTGTAGCATCTGCAAACTTATTCTTTCCTTCATCACTAAAATTTAAAACTACGTGTGGAGATGGAAGCCCTGAAACGTCAACTGCCTCTGTGCTTACTGTAGCTGATGCAATATCAGAACCTGAAATTAAAACATTTCCTTCCTCATCCACAAATTTAACCTCTGCAGTTTGAGCTAGACTTTTAACTACTTCTAAAGGATCTACTTCAGTATTAGAAGTATCAGCTGGTATCTCAATAGCTATTTGACCTTTTGCATTATCTATTCTTATAAAATAATCATATATACCAGATGCTTCTACTCTTTTACAAATAACAGCCTTTGCAGACTCTAAATCTGACTCTGTTATTTCTCCATCATTTACTGCTTGATATGTAACAGAAACTCCTCCACTTATATCAAGACCTGTAGTGATATTATCAACTCGTTTAAAATAATTCTTACCATTTATAGTTATACCAAATACTGTAATATATGCTGTAAGAAGAATTATTATTGTTACTATAACAAAAATTACTATATTTTTTGTTTTCAAATCTCTCAACTCCCTTTTTTCTACAAAAGTTATTATACTATTTATATTTCCAATAGTCAAGAAAAAACAAATTAAAATCCCGCTATATTCTTCAATAAATTATTTTTGTAAAAAAAGTGAAATTTTTATAAAATATTAGAACAAAAGATGGACCAATATAGCCCACCTTATACCTATTCTACATCATTTGAACTTGTTCCAAAAAGTTCATCAAACTTTCTTTCAAGTTCTTTTTGTAAATCATATTCTTCTGATGCTTCTTCTGGTTTACTTCTGCTTGGTGCATCTTGCTTTTTAGCCTCTACTTCATTTTCAAAAGTAATATTGCTATTTGCCTTTGCTACTTCTTCCTGTTTCTGTTTTGCAATTTTTACTCTATTTGCAAAATGCTCTTCAATATCCATTGCTCTTATTGGTACTTCATCAGTCTTTGGCATTTCAGTTATATCTCTAATTTCGTATTTTCTTGCTTCATCTCTTAATGGATGATATTTATAATACCATGCTTTTTTAGCCTTTATTGGCTTTAGTGTCCTTATAATCAGTATCTCATCATCTGGAGACATTCTTTTAAGCTCATCTACTGTCATAAGGTCTCTACCTTGTCTTTGCTCACTTATGCTTACACCTTGTTTTTCCATTTCACTTTTATCTTTACTTACAGATTTGCTGTGAATCATTATAGTTTTTTGTCCTAATGACTTATTAAAATACTCACAAGTTTTTACTGACTGTGAACCTAAGAATAAATGTGTATCACAGTTACCAAGTATTACCTCATACTGGTCTTTATACAGTGCTTCAAGCTGGTCTAAATTCTGCACAATAATTGATATACTTATACCTAAACTTCTTGTAACTGAAAGCTTTCTTGGAAAGTCTGGTATTTGCCCTATATTTGGAAACTCATCAAGTAAGAAGTAAACTGGGCATGGAAGCGTACCTCCATTATGGTCCGCTTGCAAAAACATCTTTTGTAGCATCTGTGCAAAGAAAATAGTAGATATATAATCATAAGTGCTATCTGCTGCAGATGTAATTACAAAAAGTGCTGTTTTACTTCTTCCAAGCTCTTCAAAGTCTATATTATTTGATGTAGTAATTCTCTTTATTGCAGGTGTATCAAATATCTCAACTTTAGATATGGTTGATATTACAATTGACTGCATTGTTTTATCTGCTGCTGTTTTAAAGTTTTCATACTGTGTTCTACCTGGATGCGTAGGCTTTAGCTCACCTATGAATAGTCTTTCAAAAACACTTGAATCTGAACCACCTTGTCTAATTATATTTAAGCAACTAGATAAGTTTTGTTCTTCTTCTGGAAGTACTGATATAACATAGTAAATACATGCTTTAAGTAGCATTTTGGCAGTGTTATCCCAAAATGGGTCTTGAGAGTTACTTTCACCTTTTCCACCAGTTATAATTGTACTTGCAATTTCATCAACACTTTTATCATCAATTATATGTGCTAGTGGGTTATACCTATCACTATAGTTTGGATTTACTAAATTGAGTGCCCTTACATTATATCCTCTTGATTTTAGAAATCCTGATGTTTCTCTATACAGCTCTCCTTTTGGGTCAGTTATTACATATGACCCTAAAAGCTGAAGTATATTTGGCTTTACATAGCAGGCAGATTTACCAGCACCAGAGCCTCCGACAACAAGTACATTTTTATTTATTAGTACTTTCTTTAGGTCTGTACCTAAATAATGAGTTTTGCTTAGTATAAAACCTTCTTTTCTGTTTAGTATTTCTTTTCCATTTTCAGTTTTATCAAACTCTTCGCCACCAGTTGCCCAGTCACTAGAGCCTACTTCTATACCATCATACTCACCATCTTTTGAGTTTTTAATCTTGTATGCTATATATATTCCTAAGCATATAACCAGTAGCCAAAAAGACCACTGTAAAAATACTCCAAATTTTTCACCAGAAGTAAATATTCCACCTATTATTCCAAATGGATTCTTTAGCATGTTCACCCATTCTTCAGAGTGGACTATTAATGTATTTAATAAGTTTGGAGTTTCTGCGCTTAGTGATGCTACAAATATAGCTCCAAGCAAATATATATCAGCTACTAGATATATAACAGCTAATGTTATTAATTCCTTCTTTAGTTTTCTTAGTTTCTTTAACATATCTTTTCCTCTTATTTTATCTTATAATTCCTTTGTTTTCTTTAGCTACTTCTTTGTTTTTACTTACTCTAAGTTTTTTTGGATTAGTAACTAATAATTTTTTGCCATCATCTTTTGCAAGTGCAGCATTTACAACTACATTTTTGTTATTTTTTTCACTCATGACTAAAACTCCTTTCTAGTTATTTTTTTCATATTTTAGTTCTAAGACAACATACACCCTATTTGGAAGTATTTTACACTTTCCTTTCATCCTATTTGTTTCTTTGTCCATATATATGTCAGGTCTTACCTCATCTCCTGTTTGCGAGTCTATAATTGCAAAATTACGTTTCATATTTGGAGAATAACCTACTTCTTTATACTCTACTGCACTTTGGTTGTATATTGTTCCATAATTTAGTGGTATATTACTTTCTGTAGCAGTAAATCCGTCTTTTGTTAGCTCTCCTGTACTTAAAATTGCTTTTGATTTAGTAAGAGTTAAGAGAACTATGAGCTGGGACTCTTCTCCTGCACATATAACGTTAAATATCTTTTTAAATTTTCCATCTTGCTCACTATCTATGTGATCTAATTTTTGAAGTGTAAGTACTTCCTCTCCATCTTGAGCTATATTTTTCTCTACTACAAAACCTACAGTATTCATACCTGGCATATCCACAATTTCAAATGTGTTCATCTCAACTAATGGTTCCATATATCATTTCCTCCTAAGTCTATATATAATTATATAATACTACATTATTTTTTTCAATTATTTATAGCATTATTTTTTAAATTTATCATTGCAAAAAGTAGCAAAGTTTATAACAGTATTATAATTTTTTATAGTGTAGTATAAAAAGATTCTTTGAAAGTACTCTAATTAAATAGAAAGATTCATACATTTGCAAGAGAATAATATTAGCTGATGTAATGAAAAAAAAATAGAGAGAAGATAGCTGTAACCACCTTCCACATAACCAATATTAATTACTCATTTTCCACTACTAGCAGTATAGGAGGTGATACAATGGAAAACCATTTTTTCACCATTGTACATCACAATTACATAGTAATCATTAATGTAACATATTATTTATTACTTGTCAATAGTTTGATACAGCATATATTATGTAAAATTGTTGAAATGAAAATTATTATATTTTTCTACTCTCTCTTCTAAAACCAAAAAAATTTTTTGACAATTTTTCTTTCTTGTTTATCTAGACTTTTATATTGATTTTTAATCCATGAATTGTTATAATTAAAATGTCTCCATTCTGGTAACAGAAAGGAGGGATACTTTTATGCCAATAATCATTGGTATTGTAAATGCGATAGCTCAAACTTATAAATGCTTTTTGCAACTTATATAGAGCTACTCGCAAATACAAATAGTTCAGTAGCACGAGCTGGAACTCGTGCTATTAATATTTTTATTCAAAAATTTTATAATTTATACATAAAAATGGAGAAGACAGCTGGAACTATCTTCTCGATACATTATGCTTTTTCTCATTGACCTTTCCGTAGTTCATCAGAAAGGAGGTGATACAATGGAAAACCATTTTTTCACCATGGTACATCACGATTACATAGTAATCATTAATGTACTAATATTGTATCATCTAATTTGTTACTTGTCAATAGTTTAATATATCCATAATTATTTTTATATAACAACCTAAGGATAAAAATACGAGCAACTTATATCTGTTATATAAAGCAAGTTAAGGTCGCTATTATTATAAGTATATCAAAAATAATTAGTTCATATTTATTATTATTTATCTGATACTTTCACAATTCTATTTACAGCAGAATATACATCTTTTGAAATAAGCTGTTTATCTATTACTTTTCCATTTAACTTCTTTACTAAATAACTCTCTGATACCGCACCAGATGAACCACCTTGAACTACTTCTTCTTTACCTTTTTCTACTGATTCATCTTCTATATATTCTGTCTTTGGCTTTAACTCTTCTATAACATGTGACTCTATATCAATGTCATATTCGATGTCTTCTTTAGTGCCATACATACTAATTGTAAGGGTTCCTGTAGGGCTATAGCTTGTAACTATCTTTATAGCATGCGTTCTAGTATTTCTGAACTTGAAATCTAAAACTCCAACATAAATAGTTGCATCTCTACTTGGAAGTACATAACTTACTGGTAGGCTATGTGCATATCTTTCAACTATCTCTAAATTTGCAAGAAGTGCAGTGTTATATAGTGTTGACGATACTTGACATACTCCTCCACCTAATCCATCTACTACTCTTCCACCAGAAAACGTTGCTGCCATTAGATATCCTTTTGCTTTTGTTATTTCTCCTACAGCACTATTAAAAGAAAAAATCTCTCCTGGCATAACAATTATGTCGTTTATATACCCTGCTGCTATTTCTATATTCTTAGCTCTATTTGTTTGGCTTCCTGCAAAGTACGTAGTAAAGCTTGCAATTTTATCGTTATATACATCATAATATATGTCACTTAAATATACAGCTGGTTTCAAAATTTGAAGAGTTTTTTCCACATTTTCCCCAAAGTTCATTGTTAAAAGTTCATCTATTCCATTTTGTATCTCCAAAATATCTACGTCTAGCCCCTCTACTTCTTTTACAAATTTAACAGGTGCTACGCTTTCATCAATATACGCATTTTTTGGCTGTTTAACTATCTCTTTTTTTATACTTTCTGCACTTAACACACTAGATTTTGCATCTTTTAACTTTAAAGTAAGCATGCTACCATCTAAACTTTCAAATCTTTCAATTATATTCTTTGCTACTTCTTCTGAATCTATGATATATCCATCTTTCCCTTTTGTTAATATAAGTTTTCCATCTTCAACTGAATATGTATCATATATGACTCTACCCTCTATTGTTAAATCAATATTTTTTAGAAGTGTTTGCATTTTGTCCAGGTTATATTCATACTCTACTTTAAAATGTTTCTCTGCTTTTCTTGCTTCAAATATATCTTTTAAATCGTTATATAGATTACCTGTTTTTCCGAAATTAATCACAGACGATATTGTTTTATTCACATCAACTTTAAAGTCTATCATATCAGCTGTTACTCCATAAATTTTGTTACTGTCTTGGTATAAATCAAGTTCAAATTCTTTTAACTCATTTGATATATTAGTAACGTACTTTGCTAATTTTTCAGGTGTATATCCCGATATATCTTCATTCCCTAAATATACCCCTTTATATATATTTTTATTAAACTTCACCACACATAGAAATATAATAAATGACATAACAAGTAATGTGACGAGTGATAAAGATATAATAACAGCTAACTTTTTATTCAACCTCTTTTTTTCCACTTTAATATCCCCCTAAAAGAATATTATTATTTTGCTTTCCTTATTAGAACTATTGGAGTTAGTGTCTTTGTTTGTCCTGCTGGATTATCTTTAATTAATGCTCTTAGAGTTTCTGTATCATATCCAATATTATCAGTCTTGCCAAGTATTTCTACGTTATAGTCATTTGCATCAACTATCATGCATTTTACTCCTGTTTTTTCATAAATTTCATTGCAAACCTTATCAGGCTCTCTTGGTATCCTTATACCAAACTCTGCATAATCTGAAAAGACATCTCCGTAGAAACCATCTAAGCCACTTACTTCCTGTCCTACTATTTCATAAAATACTCCTCTTTTTCCAAATAACTTACATACTCCACCAGCAATTGCTGCCCATAAAACCTTTAAAGGTCCATTTATATCTATTGCAAACTGCATTTTGTATGGACTGTCTACCCCAATTCCAGCTGTTGTTTTCATTGCAAACTTAGATAAAAACTTAGCTAGACCGCTTACCTTTACATCCTTTTTATACACTATATTTTTTTGACACAAAGATATTATCTTTTCACTAATTGATACTATATCTCCTTCTTCGTATATATCCTTTACATAGTTTTCTATTATTTTGTTATAGTCTTCTCCAAGCTGAATATAATGAGTTTTTACTGCATGTCTTAAGTATTTTTCTCCACCTACTTCTATCTCTACTTTCTTGTTATCTAATGCTTTAAATTCCATAAATAATTCCTTCTTTCTAATCCACTAATCTATATAGCTCTTTTTGAGCTTTTACAAAAAATCTCTTTATTTCTTCCCAATCTATATTTACCATAAGTATTAAATCAGGTTCACACTCTGCATCGTCAAAATATGTTAAACTTTGTACTATATGCATTTTATTTATATTCTTCCCTTCAAATTTAACATCTAGATTCATAAATGTCTCTCTAATATCAATATCTTTATACTTTATCATATACATTAAATCGTAGTAATCTTTCTTTGAACCTCTTGAACTCAAGGCTACAAGTTTCATTACTGATATATCTTTTATCGAGGCATACTTCAAGCCTTCTATTTCATCATCGTATACATAGTCTTCTATCATTGGATTTGGATAATACAAAAAAGTTATATTTACTCCGTCTAATATTCCATGAAGTGTGCTGTCTTTTTCATAAATCACTTTAAAATTTCCAAGACTTGATAAATAACTTGCAAGTACTACAGCATCAAATTTAATCTTAGTAAAGAAGTCAAAATCATAACTCATCCTATTTCCACACTGAAGTGATAATGCTGTTCCTCCTGCCATGTAATAATCCTCTAATGGAAGTGAGGCTATTACTTTTTTTAGTACATTTTTCCTATGCTCATCTATTGTATTCCAATACATATATCCTCACTCCTTTTATATAAAATAATAATCGCCCATCTCTTTAGCATTTATGTAATACTTCATATCAGATTCTTCTAAACCATATACATTTTTCAAAAACTCCGCTGATTTTTTAGTAAAGTTCCTACTATTTCTTGCAACAAATTCTATCTCAGAATCTGAATACTCTTCCTTTACCCATTTTATAGCCTCATCATCACCAAAGTTGAACATTCTTGAAATAATATATTGTTTATGTTTTTCTCTATCTAAACTATCTATATCTATATCCCAAAAAAATGGTTTAATATTCTCATTTATCTCCATATATATCTTCCTTCCCACTACCAAATACCCAAAAAGTATCATACGCCATGATGCAATTTATCTAGCTATCATATTATCACAAAAAGATATAAATTGCAATCAGTACAGAAAAAAAAGACAACACTTACGTGTCATCTTTTTATTATGTCTTATTCATATTACATAACTCAAGTACCTTAATCACTTTTCTGCCATACTTTAGATCGAGGGTGTATAATATTTTTTTATATTTGAAAACCGGCCTTTACGGCCGGACTACCTTGCCGGATTTTCAACCCGGCTACTCTTTTGCACGCCCCTCTAAAGTTGGGGCATGCTAAATCTTAACTTCACATCTCCGCCTGAAACCAAATGTATTACTCTTTTTTAGACCGCACGTGAGACCAGTCGGCCACACATGCTGAGAATATCAATATATCTCTACTTTCAACCATAATTATCTACTAGCAGGCAAGAATTTATGCTCTACATTCCTTGCTACTCTAAGGCTAGATAAAAAATGTCCGGGGATAAGGCATCGCATGTAAGTTACTACGTCCTTCTATGCTCCTTTTTAGCTATAATTCGGGTATTGCGCACATAAGCTCCCCCTCACTTATGCCATTTATGGTGCCTTTTTTACCCTAATGCTACTTTTTAGCTTTTTTCAAATGTATCGAATTTTCATCTTCCTTGTACTCAATCCCCTAGAGAAACTAGTGGACAGACTCCAAACGTATTGGAATTGGTACCATTCAAATTCGCACCGCGAGTTACCGGCGACATAGCACACATAGCTATCGGAATGGCAAAATGGAGATGCCAGCCACCAAAATCCTCCACTTGTCATAAATATACTATTTGCCTCTGTTGTTAATGAATTAACTGGTAAATCTATTCCAAATTTTTTGTCAGTTCGACCAGATACAGGTGCATATGCGTATCCATTTGCACCTGCCACTAGATAACTAGTTTTAGTATATAAGGTTGCTCCGCTTACTTACCCATTTATAATCTAATAGCTTACTTCCCTTATACTGATTCCATGCATCTATATACATCTCCGCACTTGGGCTTCCTATCGCATATTTTGCTACGCTACTATCTAAATACGTTGTCCATTCTCCATGATAACACAAGTATGATGCTACATTTTCATTTTTTGCATCTATACTATTATCTCCTGCTTTCCACTGTGGATTAAATTTTCCGCATATCTGCAAGGAGTATACTTTGACTTGAACTATCTGTGTAATATGTTCCATATGAGCCAATTGATACTGTTATAGAACTATCATAATCTCTCTTTATATATACTGTTCCTGCTCCATCTCCATATTTTCCTGTTTCATCATAATAGAATATTCTCCACGTTCCTCCTCCTATAGGGGTATAATCAACCTGTGTTCCAATATAATCAGCTATGTTACTTGCGTTTATTACTGATTTTGCCTCTGATATTGGCATTCCGTTTTCCCATACTCCTACTCCTATCTTTTTCATTGTATATGTTTTATCATCTACTGTTGCCTTTACAGTTATTACCGCATTTCCTTCTTTGGATAATGCATTTATTATAATTTCAGTATTACTATTTTTCGTTACTGTTGCTACTGTACTATCACTTATCTCTACTGTTATTTCATAGCTATTTGGATTAGTTATCAGTATACTTTGACTTTCTGTATATGTTAATCCTACACTCGATTTTGAAAATGCTATGCTAATTAATCCACTAGGTACATTACTTAAATCTTTTTCACCAAATTCTTGACTCTTCGTATACAAATCATCTAGCGCCGCCTTTACTGATACTTTTGAGCTATCTGACTTCGTATATTCTACCTCACTTGCATTCATTACATAATCTGCATATACTTTTGCTCCTATGCATATTGTTATTACTGCTATTATTACTAGTATTTTTGTTATATTTTTCTTCATCATTTTTATTTTTCACTCCTTTTGTTTTTCTATCTTTTTATTTCTTTTTTAGTTTCTTTTTCATTTTGTAAATCTTTTATTAAGTAATTTTTTTATTATCTATATTTCTTTACACTATTTAAGTATCAAATATTATTTATTCATAAATTTCATATAGCTTATCTATTGCATCTTGTACATTTTCTGAGTTCCATCCACTTGTTTCT
>JAFVCY010000072.1 GCA_017478805.1 Clostridia bacterium | reverse complement strand
GTACTATCTGCAGATGTTACTGTTATTTCTGCATTATTTGGATTTGTAACTGATACTGTAGCTGTATTTGGGTAGCTTATTGTACCGTTTGTTTCTCCAAGTGTTATACTTCCTTCTGCTTTTGCTACATTTAATGTATAGCTTGCTGTTGTTGTTTGGTATGTATAGTTTGTTCCATCTTCTACTGTTGCTGTTATTGTTGTTTCTCCTGGCTTTACTATGCTTACTTTTCCATTTTCATTTACTGTTGCAACTCCAGTATTTGAAGATGTGTAAGTTACATTTCCATCTCCTGTTTTTGTTAGAGTATTAGTAAAGCTTGTATCTCCATATGTTTTGTTTATGCTTTGACTTGCATATGATATACTTCCATTTGCTTTTGTTATACTTATTCTACTACTTCCTCTTGCTGTTATATATCCACTTGCTGTTATTTCAAAATATACCATTTGAGTGCCTGGATTTGTAAGTGTTGGAGCTGAAGATAGATTATATGTTCCTTCCTGCGTTCCATACATTACTGTATATGAGCTTGATGGGTCTGTTACGTTTAATGTTATTGTATGTGCATTTGAGTCATATACTCCGCTATAGTCACTTGATGAGTATGATATGTTTAGCTCATTTGCACTTACAAATATTACGTAACTTGCAGCTCGAGTTTCGTATGTATATTCTGTTCCATCTTCTACTGTTGCTGTTATGCTAACCGTTCCTTCACCTACTATTGTTACTAGTCCTAGATTTGTTACTGTTGCAACTGATGTGCTACTTGAACTATACGTTACAGTTCCATCTCCTGTTTTAGTTAGTGGATTTGTAAAGCTTGTATCTCCTACTTTCTTGCTATAGTTCTTTATAGCAAACTCTATTTTTCCTTTTCTTTTTTCTACTGGTGTTTCAGGCTCGTTTGGATCTTCTACTCCACCAGGTTTAACTGTTATCCCTTGTGACTCTCTTGCCCACGTTATTTCTTCTTCATTTGTTCCTACATAAACTAAGCCTCCACCTTCTATCTTTATCTTATCTATATCTGACTCTTTTATTGATGGTATTATAGTCTTAAGCTCCTCACCTTCTGCATATATGTCTTCTTTTTCTATGTAATTGCCACTTGCTATTTGTTTTGCTACATATGTATTTAATGCTGTTTGGTATTCTGCCATATTATGTTTAAATACTGCTTTTTGTGCATTTTCTATTACACTGGTCTGATTTAATGATAAAAGTACTGTGCCTGCTATTATTGATATAACTATTATCGTTATAACTAGGACTACAAGACTTATGCCGTGACTTTTTATATACCTTTTTAGCTTCTTTTTTCTTTTCGTTCATACTTTCCTCCTCTACTTATGTAGTTTTATATAGCCTTAAATGTTGCATCTTTAAGGCTTTTTACAAACTACTAAAGCCATTTTACACTAAAAAAAAAAAAAGTTTCAAGTGACATAAATTGATTTTTATCATTTTAATTTAAATTTATTTTCTGTTTTGGTTTTAGTAACATAAAAAGAAGCCTATTATGGTAGACTTCTTCTTTTATTTTCCTTAATATATATTGATTTATATCTTTGTTACAGTAATATTACAATTAATCTAAATACATTATATCAAAAAGATTAGATAAGCATCTTACTGCCCTATATGCTTCTTCTAAAGTATTGCCTGTTGCACCTACTTCAATTAGAAGAGACATATCATTTAAATCCTGGTTATATGTAGAATTTCTAACTGTCATAGGTCTAAATAGTCCAGGATAAACCTTTTCTCCAAGTGCCATCAGCTTTATAGCAAGAGCCATGTTTTCATCATAGAAGTCATTTCTTGCTCCGTCATATCCAACCCCTAAAACTATCATACACTGAGCGACTTCTTCTCCACCGATTACTGCTTTAGGTGCAAAGCTTAAATCTGCTATTGCATCCCTATGCATATCAATAGATACACCAAATTTTCCATATTTTTCAATATTAGTCATTATAGCTTTTCTTGAGCTAGAATATGACATTGTATATGAACCATAATCATGACCGAAGTTGTCTTGAACTACTTCAATATTTTTCTCACTCAGGAAAGTTATAAACTTAGAAGCGACACTTATCATGTTATAATTTGAATCTGTAGTTCTGTATGCGGATGTATAATCAAATGAAAAAAGCTCACTATTTGAATACGATTCAGAGGCATGTGTATCATAGACATATACATTGTCATTTTTCTTTGTAAGGGTTATAGTTCGTGCAATAATATCTGAGTAAGGGATATTTGGAAGGTCAGAATAGTCCCTTATACATACATTACCGCCAATTACTACATTTTCATAACCTGGACCCTGAGAGATATTAACTGATAATTCTTTTAAGTTATTTATATAATCCCTTGCACTATATTTATCTATGCTATCAATAGTTCCATAACTTACCATGTCAATTGTAACTGGCTCTTCTATTTCCTCTTTAATCTCCTCTACTACTTCAGCTATATATGTCTCATCGAAAGAGTAGTTATTTTCATTAAACACAGGATATACATTTTTTACTATATCCACTTCATCTGGTATAATACTAAAATTTTCTAAGTTACTACTTAAATACACAATACTGCTATATATAGTGCTACCTCTAAAAGTATATACAAACATTACTAAAAGCACAGCAAGATAGACAACTTTCTTAAAATTTTTTATATTAAGCATTTTTTCATCTGGTACCCTAAAATTCATTTTTCTTAAATTAGAAAAAAAAGACATAACATACATCTTCTCCTTTAATTAATGTATATTATGACTAACTAAAAAATATTACTATAAAATATCATCTATTTCTTTTGAAAATTTTTCCATAATTCTATTTGCTTTCTCTTTTAAATCCACAACCTCTTTTTTCATATCTATGAGTTTTTCCTTTTCAAGCTCAATTAAATGTTCAATTCTTTCTCTTTCCTCATTTGCCTCAGCCCTTGCAGCTTCAATAATCCTTTTTGATTGGTCTTCTGCTGTAATTAATGCATTTGCCACTTTTTCTTGTCTTTGTATATAATCTGTCTCATACCTTTCTATTTTTTTCTTTACTATTGTAAGTTCATTTGAAAGCCTATTTGAATCTGACCTTTCAACCTGAAGTTTTGTTTCGTATTCAGACTTTAATTCTTTTATATAATCGTCTACTTCAGCTTTACTATAGCCAAACATCTCACTTCCGAATTTCTTGTCTAATTCCATATATATTACCCCTCCAAGATCTTCCTTTTCTATTTTACAATATTTTATATCCATTTGCAAGATATTTTAAAAATTTTTTTGTCCAATATTTAAGCTATACAAAATTTGAGCTTTTTTGCAAGTTTAAAGTAAAAGAAAAAACATCACATAAATATTCTCTTATACTTACAATATATGAGAATATTATAGTGATATCATTTTATTTCTTAAAAGCATTATAAAAATAGACAATACTATTTATTTTGATTTCTTTACTTATACAGTACCCATTAAGTTATCAATATATTCATTTTATACTCCTGTTACCTACATTTTTAATTCTTTAGAAAAATTACTCTTTAACATATTTTGTAGAAAATGCAAAAAAATTCTACATGCCAATAACTAATCTAAAGAAAATCTGCTCTATATATATTGCAAGAATAATGAAAGGAATTATAGCTACAGCCTTCACAATATTAGAGAAAACATTCTTAGTAATAGATTCTTTATTAATTCTCATTAGAATTTTGAGACTTGATGCATAGCACTCATTTGAAAGATAAATATATGCTGCAGTTATTATTATATTAGGAACTATAGCCATTCCAAGCATAGCAATTATCCCTTTTACAAAGCCGAATACTTTAAAAAGGAGGCAAATATACATCGAAAGTGATATACCTTTTAACATCGTTACTGCAGACACCACTACAAAAGTTATAATTGTAAATGAAGAAAAAAGTATAACTAAAATACATATAATATTTGTCTGCAAGCCATTTTTTAAAATGTTTACTCCTGTAAAGCTACCATCATACGTCATACTAATAGTTTGCTCTATACTAGATACAATCTCATTTTTACTTTCAGACTGCACCAAAATATACAGTGCAAGCCCTATAATTATACCTATAACATATACTGTAAGTAGCACTACTAAATTCTTCCTGTTCTTTAAAACATATTTTTTCACTTGTTCTTTCAAATTTATCACCACACTACATACAACATTATATGTTTAGGTATAAAATATAATTACAAACTTTTTATAGCATTTACTGCAAGCCTATCACATCTATTGTTATACTCATTATCTGCGTGTCCTTTAACTTTTACAAACTTAACCTTATGAATAGACATAAGCTTTAAAAGTCTTTCCCAAAGGTCTATATTTTTTACTTCAGTCTTATCTGACTTAACCCAGCCTTTTTTCTTCCAGCCGTATACCCAGCCCTTTTCTATTGAGTCCACAACATAACTACTATCACTATATACAGTAACCTCACATGGATATTTAAGACTCTCCAGTCCTGAAATTACCGCCATCATCTCCATCTTGTTATTAGTTGTATCTTTATCTGCTCCCACTACTTCTTTTTCATTTCCTTCAAACATGAGAAGTGCTGCATACCCACCAGGGCCAGGATTTCCACTACACGCCCCATCAGTGTACATTGTAACTTTTTTCATAATATTTTCCAATTGATAATCTCCCCCTTGCTTATTTTTTTTCTTTATGCTAAACTATTATATCATAAAGAGATATAAATTACAAAGTTTGGAGGTATATATTGAAAGTTTTAGGAATAATAGCTGAATATAACCCTATGCATAATGGACATGTTTATCACTTAGCAAAAGCAAAAGAAGTAACAGGTGCAGACTACGTTATTCTAGTAATGTCAGGAAGTTTCACTCAAACAGGTAACATTGCATGTTTAGACAAGTTTACAAGAGCAAATGTTGCTACAAAACTTGGAATAGACTTAGTCATTGAGCTACCTACTATATACTCAACATCAAGCAGTGAGTATTTTGCCAAGCGGTGCAATTAATCTGCTTAATAGTCTAGGAATAGTTGACTGTATCTGTTTTGGTGCAGAATGTGATGATACTGTGCTTCTTTCTAGTATAGCAGATAAAATAATAGAAAACCAGGAAGCTATATGGCAAAACATTAGGGATATGGATAAGAACATTTCATTTGCTGCAAATAGATCTATGGCACTCATGAACTATTTAGATGCTGATGAGTACGTTGAAATTGGTAAGTCTAATAACATTTTAGGAATTGAGTATATAAAACAGATTAAGCTGTTAAATAGCAGTATTGAGCCAGTTGCTATAAAAAGGAACAAGTCAGGTTTTAAAGATATGGATATAAACAGTGACATGCCAAGTAGCACTAGTATTAGATATACATTAAGAAAGCATGATTTATCTCTTCTTCTAACTAGTGTGCCAGGTGAAATGCACTCAGCACTTAGGACACATAACTACGTATTAAATGAAGATATGTTTAAGCTTCTAAAGTATAAAATTGAAACTATGACTATTGACGAACTAAACAATATTCATGAAGTAAAAGAAGGATTGCAGTACAAACTAAAAAAAGCTATAATAGAAGCTGAAGACTATGAAGATTTACTTAGAATAGTTAGAAGTAAAAGATACACAATTACAACTGTTAAAAGGATATTTGTAAATATAATTTTAAATATCACTAAAGAAATGTTTAAAAACGCTTTAAACTACAATAAAATGTATGCTCATGTATTATCTACAAATAAACAAGGAAAACTACTACTATCACAAATTTCAAAATCTTCTAATATTCCTCTATTTACATCAATAAACGATAATATTTTAAGTAACTTAGATAGAGAAATGTTCCAAATGATTAATTTAGACATATTTGCATCAAATACTCATAGCATTATATCAAACAGCAAACTAAATTTAGACTATACAAATAAATTGTAATACCAAAACTACCTTGAGTAAGTCTTAAAGGTAGTTTGTTTTTTTAAATACACTTTTAAAGTTATTTTATCTTCTGCAAGTGTTAATTTAGTATAAATAAATTGATATAATAGATATCTCTCCATTCTGGTGACAGAATGGAGGGATATGGAATGCCAACATTAATTGGTATTGTGAATGCTATAGCTCATATTATAAATACCATTTGCAATTTATACAGAGCTATTTGCAATCACAAATAGTTTAGTAGCACGAGCTGGAACTCGTGCTATCATTATTTTATTCAAAAATTTTTATTTATACATAAAATGGAGAAGATAGCTGGAACTATCTTCTCGATATGTTATGCCCTCATTAATTAGCCTTTCCGTAGTTCACCTGAAAGGATGTGATACAATGGAAAACCATTTTTCACCGCTACACATCAAGATTTAATAACAACCATTGATGTATCTATTTTATACAACAATATTATAAAGTTGTCAAAAAGTTTTCACAAAATCCCCTGCAATTTTTCAAAAAAACTTATCATTATTTATATCAAATAGAACTAGGTACAAAATTCTTAACTTTATACCTAGTTTATCATTATCTATTTTTACAATATAATTTATATACAATTATTTTCTTATTTACGTTATAGCTTGCAAGTCTTTCTTCATATATTATTCATAATTTACAATTGAAACAAAATCATTTTTTAAGCTTGCTCCCCCAACTAATGCTCCATCAATATCCTCTTTTGAAAGAATTTCAGCAGCATTTTTAGGATTTACGCTACCACCATACTGAACTCTTAAACACTCTGCAGTTTCTTTGTCATACAAATTTAGAACAGTTTTACGAATAAACTTGCACATATCCTCTGCCTCATCAGAAGTAGCAGTAACACCTGTACCAATAGCCCAAATAGGTTCATAAGCAATTACCACATTTCTTTTTACCATTTCTTTATCTATATCTTTCAGTGCAGCCTTAACTTGTTTTTCTACGACATCAAACATTTCACCGCTATTTCTTTGCTCTAAAGTCTCGCCCACACATATTATTGGTGACATATCTAGCTCTAGAAGAGCTTTTGCCTTATTATTTACCATTTCATCAGTCTCACCAAATAACGTCCTTCTTTCGCTGTGACCAACAATACAATACTTCACATTTAGAGCTTGAAGCATATATGGTGATGTTTCACCAGTAAATGCACCTTTTGGTTCATAATATACATTTTGCGAACCTAACTTTACTTTCTTTCCTTCAAGCAAATCAGAAAATCTATCAAGCATTGTAAAGTTAGGACAAATTACTACATCAACTTCATCTGTGTTTATAGTATCAATTATAGATAATAAGAAATCCTCACCCTGAGATACAGTATAGTTCATTTTCCAGTTTCCTGCAATTATTTTCTTCCTCATACAAAATTACCTCTTTTTTTCTAATTTAAAATAATATACTTAGATACATTCTCATCATTTATCCAACTTGGCTCAATATCTTTGCTTTTAAACTTAAACTTTACATTTGCATTTTCATCCAAACTATATGTCCCTAAATAGTATGTTGACCTATTACTTAAGATATTATTCCAATTATCAGATTCTAATTCTTTTGATATTTCTTCCATAACACTTTGAAGGCTTTCTTCCTCCATTGTCATATTAGTCATCAAATATTTACCAACTGCAGTTTGAATCCTAGACATTTCCTTTTCAAAAAGCTCAGCTTGTCCATCCCTATTATACATAGATAGAACTTGAGCAGAATATTTACTCAAATCTATCTCTTCAAAATTAGTCTTATCGTTAATAGTAATTTTTGGCTTACTAAACAAATTAACTAAAGCAAAAGCAAGCAAAACTATTGCAACTACAACTGCAATAGATATTAAGGAAGTCTGCATCTTGTTTACTTTCAAATTCTTCAATTTCCTTTGCATTTGCCTATCTCTTGATGCTTGTCTTTTAGAATTATCTTGTGGAATATACAGTCCTTTATTTTCGCAAATTCTCTCACCCATACTTTTTCTTTCATAATCTACCATATTATTTATCCTCTAAAGCCACTATTCCTGGAAGGTCTTTTCCTTCCATAAATTCAAGTGATGCTCCTCCACCTGTTGACACATGTGTCATTTTATCCTCTAGACCGAATTTTTCTATTGCAGCAGCCGAATCACCACCACCGATAATTGTTACCGCATCACTTTCTGCTAAAGCAAAAGCTATAGCCTTTGTTCCTTTTTCAAATGCAGGTATTTCAAAAACTCCAACAGGTCCATTCCATACTACAGTGCCAGCTCTTAATATCTCTTCAGTAAACATCTTTATTGTTTCTTCTCCAATATCTACTCCAGCCATGTCTTCTGGAATTTCTCCTATTCTTGCATTTTGATAATTTGAGTTTTCAGATATTTCGTTTGCCACAACATTATCAATTGGCATTAAGAATTTTACGCCTTTTTCTTCTGCTTTTTTCATTATTTCAAGTGCAGTATCTATTTTATCATCTTCAACTAATGATTTTCCAACGTTATTTCCTAGTGCTTTTTGGAAAGTATATACCATTGCACCACCTATCATCATAGTGTCTACTTTATCAAGCAGATTTGTTAAAACAGAAATTTTACTTGATACCTTAGCTCCACCAATAATAGCAAGAAGTGGTCTTACAGGCTCGTTTATTCCTTTATCTAAAGCAAGAAGTTCCTTTTCTATTAAAAATCCACATACTGCTGGTAAATATTTAGTTACTCCATAAGTTGAAGCGTGAGCTCTATGAGCTGTTCCAAAAGCATCATTTACAAACACATCAGCAAGTGAAGCAAGCTCTTTTGCAAAGGCATCATCATTTTGTTCTTCTTCCTCATGCATTCTTAAATTTTCAAGTAAAACTATATCACCTGGAGACATATTATTAACTGCATTTTTTACATTTTCACCTATGCAGTCATCTAAAAACAAAATTTTCTTTCCTAAAAGTTCCTCTAGTCTTACTGCTACTGGTTTTAATGAAATATTTTGCCCAGTTTTTCCAATATGTGAGCATAGAATTACTTTAGCTCCTGCATTTACTAAATACTCAATAGTTTTTAAAGACTCAACTATTCTTTTATCACTAGTTATTTTACTCTTTGTTTCTCTATCAAGAGGAACATTAAAATCACATCTAACTAAAACTCTCTTTGAGCCAACCTCTATATCTTTTACACTCTTTTTATTTAACATACTTACTCCTTTATTTACGTTATAGCATAGATGTAAATAATTTATTTAATCTATGCTACTACGTTTTATTTTTTATTTATTATCTACATTTGCCATATGGTTTATTAAATCTAGTACTTTATTTGAATATCCCCACTCATTATCATACCATGCAACTAATTTTACAAAATTATCATTTAGTGCAATTCCTGCTTTTACATCAAATATTGATGTATGAGGGTCATGTATAAAGTCTGAAGAAACAACTGCCTCATCTGTCCATGACATTACACCTTTTAACTCTTTCTCACATGCCTCTTTAATCTTACTTACAATTTCATTGTAAGTAGCTGCTTTTTCTAATCTACAAGTCAAATCTACAACAGAAACGTCAAGAGTTGGAACTCTAAAAGACATACCTGTTAGTTTTCCACTAAGCTCTGGTATTACTTTTCCAACAGCTTTTGCTGCTCCTGTAGATGATGGAATTATATTATATGTTGCAGCTCTTCCACCTCTCCAGTCCTTCTTAGATGGACCATCTACTGTTTTTTGAGTTGCAGTTACAGAGTGAACTGTAGTCATTAACCCCTCAACTATTCCAAAATTATCATTTATAACCTTTGCAAGTGGTGCTAGACAATTTGTTGTACATGATGCATTTGAAACCACGTTCATACTCTTGTCATATTTATCATGATTTACACCATAAACAAACATTGGAGCATCTGGCGATGGTGCTGAAACTACAACCTTTTTTGCTCCTCCTACAAAGTGAGCTGAAGCTTTTTCTGTAGAAGTAAATGCACCTGATGATTCAACAATATACTCTGCACCTGCTGACTTCCAGTCTATATCTTTTGGGTCCATACAGTTAAATACCTTTATCTTTTTGCCATCTACAATTAAATATCCATCTTCTATTTTAATATCATTTTCCATTTTTCCATGAATAGTATCATATGTAAGCATATACTTCATGTAATCATTATCAATAAATGGATCATTTATTGCAACAACCTCCATATCCTTTCTTTCAAGTGAAGCCCTAAAAACTAGTCTTCCTATTCTTCCAAATCCGTTAATACCAACTTTTACCATATATAATTCCTCCTTATATTTACAGCTATATTTTACAACAAATATATTCTAAATGCAAGCTATTACTAAAATTATTTAAAAATCTAACACTTAAATCTCTTATTCTACATTTTTCTATTCTAAACTTTAGAATATCCAATTATATCTTTTCCATATTTTTTATTAATATTATCAATAATTTGATTTATATCATTTTTTTTATTTTCTAAAGCTCCACTTTCTATATCAAAGAGACTAATTTGAGTTTCTTCTGATTCTTTAGTTAAATCACCTACTTGCACAGCAGTCATCCTTACATCATAATTTCCTTTGTAATTATCTTCAAATATCTTTAGCACAGCTTTTAATATCTCTTGATAACTACTAGTTTTATTTATTTTTTGTTGCCTCACTACTGTCTTAAAGTCACTACTTTTTATTGTTATTTCTACATTTCTTGCAAGCATTTTCTTAGTTCTTAGTTCATTTACCACATAATTTGTAAGTGCTCGTATTTTCTTTTCAAGCGTGCTAATATCATGAGTATCTACAGAAAACGTTTCACCCTTACTTATACTTTTTGGTATTCTTTCATCAGTAAATTTTTTTACTTCACTTTCATCTATTCCTATAGCGTAATTATATACCTCTTCTCCAAGTTTTCCGCAAAATCTTTATTATCTTACTTTTATTTGCCATAGCAAGGTCTCCAATTGTATATATACCAATTTGATTTAGTTTAGCACTCGCACTTTTCCCAACAAAAAGTAGCATATTTACTGGCAGATTATATATCTTCTTTTTATAGCTTTCACTATCTAAAACTGTTATTGCATCTGGCTTTTTAAGGTCACTTCCAAGTTTGGCTAAAGACTTAGTAAAAGATACACCAACAGATATTGTAAGTCCTGTTTTATGCTTTACCTCTTCTTTTATTTTCACAGCTATTTCATACGGACTACCAAATAACTTTTTACTTTCTGTTACATCTAAAAATGATTCATCTATTCCAAATGGTTCAACTCTATCTGTATACTTTAGATATATCTCATTTACTATTTTTGAATATTTTTTGTAATCTGAATATTCACCTTTTACTAACACTAAATTTGGACATTTAGATTTTGCACTATATACAGTTTCAGCAGTGACTACTCCAAATTTTTTAGCTATTTCATTTTTAGCTAGTACTATTCCATGTCTTTCGTTTGGATCGCCGGCATACAGCCATTGGAACTTTCTTTAGCTCAGGCCTTTTCAAACACTCTACAGATGCAAAAAAGTTATTTAAATCACAGTGTAATATATCCCTCATTTTTTCACCTTTCACATGATTATATAACATATATCAAACAATAATTATAGCAGATTTTTATTACTAATTATTTTCTTCTATACTTATTCTTACTTAAACTCAAAACATTTCTTATTCAGCATAAAAGTTTGAAAAATAAATCTAAAAGTATTATATCATTTCTAAGAATCAATTGCAAGAAAAAAGTTAAAAAGTATAAAACTTTTGTTCTTGTATTTTTAGGCATATTACCTATATTTCACACCACCCAACTTTATTAATTCTTTTATTTTTATACAATAGCAAAGAGAAAAAAATAGTGAACTAGAACCATTTCTAATCCACTATTACATCCCCAAACTCTATCTTATATATTCTTCTTTCTTTACCTGTTTAACTTTTTCTTTAACCTCAGTACCTTTTTCAAGTGCTTTCTTCTTTTCTGGAGCTATAGTATCATTTTCCTTTTCTATCGTTACTCTTCTTTTAGCACTATTGTTTTCCTTTACTTCTTTTATTTCTTTCTCATTACTCTTAACTTGTTTTTTACCTATAGCAATGCTTTTTACTTGTTCTGAAAGTTTCTTTTGCTCTATAGCAGGATTTAATATATATCTAAAGAAATATTCGACATAAAGCTCTGTAGCTTGCTGTTTAGTAAGTTTCTTTTTTCCTTTCTTGGTATCCATAGAGTCTTCGATATAAAAAACTCCTGAATCATACACAAGGCAAGCCTTACCATCAACAAATATTACTCTTTTTCCTGTAGATGCAACACTTATTTCATCAATAACTTTTAAAAAATCTACATTTTCTAAAGCATCAGCCATAAGCTTATTTACTTCATCTTGAGATAGAGTTTTTCTTTTTTTCTTTGCTTCCTTCTCAACATATTTTTTTATCTCTTCTAAATTTTCTTGTCTTTGTTCATCTTTCATACAAAAGCCTCCTTTATTTATTACTAATGACTGAAATAGCCATATCTATTACCTTACTTAATCTATCCATTTTTTTCGTAATGTAAAGCCAACCAATTAAACACTCAAATCCTGTTGCTTTTTTGTAATTTACTACATCAACATTTTTTGAAACTGTTTTTATATTTGAATTTCTTCCTCTTTTATATACTTCAATTTCTTCTTCAGTTAAATTTTTACTTATTTCCTCTATAACTTTAGACTGAGCTTTTGCACTAACAAATTTAATTGCCTCTTTATGAAGCTCACCTGTTTTTAAATTACTTCTTGCTGCTAAATACGACCTTATGTACACATCATATACGCTATCTCCGATAAATGCTAAAGTCTGATTCGAAACTAAATCTAAATTAATACTTTCTATATAACTATTCATACTTCTCCTTGAAACTTATATATCTATTATATATTATTATTATTTATTTAGCAATATCTAGAAAAGAAAAAGCCCGCAAAAAATTTTTGCGAGCTATAAAAATATCACGTAAGTATAAGGCTTATTTCCTTCATTGCCTCTCTTACCTCAGGTGCAAATTTTCCGTTATATGAATTTGAAAGTGACTTGTATTCTGAGATCAAATCCTCAGGTATATTAGGCACTACTACACCTTCTACCGTGCAACGCTGTCCTACATCAAGAACGTTGTAAATGGTTTTGGAATCAGCATCAGTCATCTGACAGCCTTCATTTAAAACTTTCCTTGACACCTCAGAAAAGAGGTTCCAAATCTTAGTTCCATTTCTGTCTACGACTGTAGGCATCGAGAACTTTTGTGCAAACACTTCGATGTATTTCTGAATGTAAAAGCTTCTCTGTTTACCTTTCATCTTAGAGATTATAGACAGAAGTTCTGTCATACTTCTAAGTGAAGGGTCCTTTTCCTTGGCAGATAAAACGGCTACTCTCTTTTCGTCGAATACCTTAGCAAGACTCATAAATTAATTCCTCCTACAAAAAATAATTATTTTTTAGTTACATTATTATGTAACGCACTAATATAATTATAGCATATATTAAGCCAAATTGCAATATCTATTTATACATTTTTTTATTTAACTACTTTTCCCATTTTTTCAGGTTACATATATAATTATCTAATATTTTATCAATACAAAAAAACCTAAAAAGACTCCTAATCTTATTTAGGTTATTTTTATCTTATTTATCTATACTAATCCTTTATCCTTCATCTTTGCACTGTGACTATGGCATACTGCTAAAGCTAAAGCATCAGTTGTGTCATCAAGCTTTGGCATATTTTGAAGCTTCAAAAAAGACTTAACCATATTCTTTATTTGAATCTTATCTGCTCTACCATATCCAACTAAAGACTGCTTTACCTGAAGTGGAGTATATTCATTAATCTCAATTCCAAGATTAACTAGCGTATTAATGATAACCCCTCTTGCCTCTGCTACCTTTATTCCTGTTTTAATATTCGTATTAAAAAACAGTTCCTCAATAGATGCAGCATCAATTTTATACCTAGAACAAACTTCAATTAAATCCTTTTCAATTTTATTTAACCTTAAAGGAAAATATGAGTTTTCTTTTGTAGTAATACAGCCGTACTCTAGTGGCACATATTTATTATTTACTACCTCAATTATTCCATATCCAACCCTGCCAAAACCGTGGGTCTATTCCTAAAATTACCATATCTTACCTCATTACATAAACATTGAATACAGCCTTATCATCTCACAAGTAGTATAAAGGTCTAAAGCTTTAAAGTCTATATCTATTCCCTTCTCACTATATACATATTTAACATTGTCTTTTACATATTTATCTATATCTAAAAGTAAATCTTTTACTAGATTATACGCTATCTTTTTTGAAGCATAAGAATTTCCATTTTGGTTAAGGTTTGCAGATATAAAATGAGCCATATATTTTGGGTATACTAGGCTATTTGAAGATTTATTTGATTTAGCAGCAGTTCTTAGTCCTAGTGGTGTATAAAGCTCTCTAAAAATAGTATCTAAAAGCTTTATTCTAATCTCCTTTTTTGCAGGTGAAAATGAAAGACTTACAGCATATATCATATCAACACTTGCTTCAACTTCCATATCATCTGAGTTTTTCTTAAGTACCCTTCTTTGCTCGTCCCAAAACTCATTTGTTATTTTATCGCTTAAATCCATAGCCAAACTCTCATATCTTGGGTCCTTAAATATATCTGAGTAAATTGCTAAAGCGTTATATGCAAGCGATACTACTTCAAGATTCTTTAGATTATTACTTTTAGAATCTACTAATTTTTGAGTAGTTAGTACTAAAGTGCAGATAAACTCCTTAAATTCCTCATTTATACTCTCACTATCTTTTAAATATAACTTATACATTGCTTCAATAAGCCACAATGAACATTTTAAATAAACATCACTTTTCTTGATATACTCATCTGTATTTGAAAGAAGATTTACATACGTCTCTATCTTACTTACTGCCTTATTTAACTCATCAATACATATGTATCTTCCATCTATACTTTTTATATCTAAAAGTAGTTCATTTAGATATAACAAAAAGTTCTTTTCATCTACTGCTCCCATATTTAAATAAAGATTTGATGGAAGTGAAATTGCATTTGTATCATCAAAAAACTTTAAAGAGTTTACAAGTTTTTTTAGTTCTACATATTCGCCATCTATTTCTTTTTCTTTAGATTCATTTTCATCGGTAGCACTATTCATACTTAAGTTTTCTATTTTTTCTAAATCTATTATTTCATCAGAAACGTACATACTTACTGTTTTTTGTTCATTTGGCATAAGCTGAATTTCAAATTTTCCTGGAAGATATAGGTCTTCTATATATACATCCTTTTTTAATTCTAGATTTGTTACTTCATGCTTTACATTACTTACGTATCCATCTACTTTTATATATTTAGCACCTGTGCAAATTAGCAAAAGATTCCTATTTTCTACTATACTCAAATTTACAAGTATTCCTGAATCTATTTCTCTATTTCCAAATTTTAGATAACTTGCCTTTTTCATATGTACCTGGTCTCTATATGTAACTAGTGGCGATATTACTACTTTTGATCTTTGCTCATTTTCGTTATTAATTTCATAGTCAATTTTTAGGATATTTGTACCTTTTACAAACTCAATTTTCTTAACTATGGTTACATTTTGACATCTATACATGTACTGCATTTTATCTAAGTCTATCTCACAAATATATTCCTTTGCTGAATATTTATCAGAAATAGTTGTTAGATTTTGAAGATTATAACTTTTGCCATCTACTGTTATAGTTTCAAATACATTTTCAAGCATTACTTTTTTATTAATATACAGCCCGTTATATGGCTTATCTGCTTCTAAAAATGAACTTAATGAATAGTAGGCTCCTTTTTTACTAGAGCCATATATTTCTATTTGTTTTATTTTTTCTATATCATCAATTTGTCTTTTGTACATTATATCACTACACTGCCCTTTCTAATCATTTTTTTCATTATTAATTTTAGATATAATCTCCCTTTCCTTCTTTACAATTTTAGCTTCTTTTAAAATATCTTTTACCCTGCCTGTTGATACTGCAAACATATCACCGAGTCTTTTCTCTTAAACCAACTTTTTGGTTATTTATTTTCTTTTCTCTTCTTAAATGCTTTTTCTTCATAGAAACAACATTTAGTTTTCCGTTCTTTTTTGTTCTTGCAATAGCCATAAGAATCTCTGCTACTCTTTTTGAGTTATGAATTATGCTACTTGGAGCTGTCATTATCAAGTCTTCACTTATTACTGAAATAGCTCTATTTTGTATATTTTCTAAGTCAAGTACTACTTGTGATGACTGACCTTGGTTAAAGTCTTTTATCATTTCACCGAGTTACTTCTCCACTATTTGCAATAACATAGTCTAAAGAGTGCTTTCCTAAATATCTCTCTACTTCATTTACATGCTTAGATAAAGTATAGCAGTCTGTTTCGCCTGGTGAGTTCATTAGATTTGCTATAAATACCTTTTTAGCTTTAGACATAACTATTGCTTTTGAAAGTTCTGGAAGTAATAGATTTGATATTACTGTTGTGTAAAGTGAACCTGGTCCTAGTATTATAATATTTGCATGCTTTATAGCATCTAGTACTTTTGGATTTACTTTGCACGAACCATCTTTTAAAAATACTTGCTTTATAGGGCTTTTTAGCTCACTTACTCTTGGCGAGATGTTATATTTTCCAACAATAATCTCTCCATTTTCAAGCCCTGCACAAAGGCTTGTTTCTTCCATAGTAGTTGGAAGTATTTGACCTTCTATTCTAAAAAACTCTGGAAGTCTATCTAAAGCTTCTTGGAAGCTTCCTGATATATCTATCATTGCAGATATTATCATACTGCCTATTGTATGCGATTTTCTAATTCCTGAATCTATTGTATATGTTAGAACTTTCTCTACCATTCCTTCTGATGATGAAAGTGCAGCTATGCATTTTCTTATATCTCCTGGCGTTACTTTTGCATTTTTACTATAATCGTTGTTTATTTCAGCACTTTCTGATACATCAATTACTGTAGTTATATTAGTAGTATATTCTTTTAAACTGTTTAGTATATTACTAAGTCCACTACCACCACCTATTATCACTACTCTTGGTCCTTTCTTTCTAGTCGGGTCTGCATACATTAATCTTCTAAGCTCTGTATTTTTGCTTTTCTTAGAAATATTCCTTAAAGTCGTAGCAAGTATACTTCTTTGTGCTAAAAGAAATGAAAAGAATATTCCAAATGCAGATACTGTAAGTAGTGCAATATATGCAAAAAATGTCCTAGGTGCTAGCTGTTCTTGACTTAATAGATTAATTAAACTAAATACAAATATTCCAATGGATACTATTTGCATAAATATAAATCTTTTTACCTTTGTACCTGGTCTAAACCAAGCCCATATTTCTCTCATAAATTTATTAACATGATATATAGCCTATATATCAATGCTCTCCTTTCCTTATATATTTCTTCCTATGAATTCAATTTCTGGTTTTAGCTCTACATTAAACTTTTCTTTTACAACTTCCTCTATATAAGAAACTAGCATCTTAACATCTTTACAAGTTGCATTTCCAGTGTTTACTATAAAGCCGGTATGCTTTTCTGAAACTGCTGCTGAGCCTATAGTATATCCTTTTAGTCCAGCATCTGATATTAATTTTCCTACAAAATACCCTTCTGGTCTTCTAAATGTACTACCTGCATTTGGCAGTTCTAGTGGCTGTTTTGTTTTTCTTGCAAGCATATTTTCCTTCATTTTTATATCTATAGCATCTTCAATTCCAGGATTTAATTTAAAAACTGCAGTAAGCACTACATAATTTGGATTATGTATAAAAAGGCTATCTCTATACCCAAACTTTAACTCTTCTTTTGTTTTTACAACAATATTTAGATTTTCATCTAAATACTGACATGAAACAAGAACATCTTTTATCTCTCCACCATATGCTCCTGCGTTCATCTTGATTCCGCCACCTATTGTTCCTGGTATTCCGACATGCAAACTCAAAACCACTTAAGCTATTTTTTTTAGCTATGATAGATACCGCAGGCATTGTAGCTCCAGCTTCTGCATAGATATACTCACCTTCAATTTTTACATTTGAAAATTTACTCGTAAGCTTTATAACTATTCCTTCTATTCCATCATCTGAAACTATTATCTTACTTCCATTCCCTATTACAGTTACTTTTATAGAATTTGATTTAGCATATGATATTATATTAATTATTTCTTCTATAGTCTCTGGCATAACTAGTACATCTGCACTTCCACCAATTTTAATAGTTGTATGTTTTTTCATAGGTTCATTATATTTTATTCTTTCTTTAGGAATTATTTTTTCTAAACCTTCATACATAATAATCTCACTTTCCATACCATTTTATTATACTATTATATTATACTATCAATAAAATCTTTACTATCAAATACTGCAATATCTTCTACTTTCTCACCAAGTCCAATGTATTTTATTGGAATATTAAGCTCTGATACAATAGAAAAGACTACTCCACCTTTTGCGGTTGAATCTAGTTTTGTAAGTATTATTCCATTTACACTTGTCCTTTCAAAGAAGCTTTTCACTTGAAACAAAGCATTTTGCCCTGTTGTACTATCTAGTACAATATATACATCAATCTTTACTCCTGGTAAATTTTTATCGATTGTTCTTTTCATTTTTTCAAGTTCATCCATCAAGTTCTTTTTGTTATGAAGTCTTCCTGCAGTATCACATATCATAAGGTCAAAATCAGAAGTAGAAAACGTTTTTGCACCTTCAAAAACTACTGAAGATGGGTCTTGCATCTCTTTTCCCATAACTACTGGTACGTTTATTCTTTTTGCCCATACATCAAGCTGCTCTATTGCTCCTGCTCTAAATGTGTCTGCTGCAACAAGTAGTACTCTTTTTCCATTTTCTTTTTCTAAGTTTGCAATTTTTGCTATTGATGTAGTTTTTCCTACTCCGTTTACTCCAACTACTAATATTACTCTTTTTCCAGTATAATTTTCTTCCACATTTTCAACATTTAATATACTTATAAGCTTGTCTTTCAAAAGTTTCTTAATATTTTCTTCTGATTTGTCCATTTCCTTTTTCAAGTCTTCTCTTAACTCATCACAAATCTTTACTGAAGCTGAAGCTCCTACATCTGAAAGTATAAGCATCTCCTCTATACTATCTATTATTTCATTTATTTCTTTCTTATTTGCAAAGATGTTATTTATCTTTAAATCCATAGCATCTTTTGTCTTCTTAAGGCTATCTTTTAATTTTCCAAAAATCATAATTCCACCCACGTATATTATACCACATAATATATTAATTGCAAGATTTAATTTTTTTAATCCCGCTTTTATCTAATAATACATACAAAAAAGCACTAAAGCAAAATACATGCTCTAATGCTTTAAATATTACTAATTGATTAAATTATATAAATATAAATACATAAAGTTAATATATCTCAAGCTCTACATTTTTTGAGTTAAATGCATAAACTACTTTATATATATTATTTATTCCTCTTGATTTTAACTCTACATCATATTTCATTTTTTCTACTTGTTTTCTAGCATTTTGTAATGTTTCAGTTATATCTTTTTCTTCATCTTCTTCATATACTTTAAACTCCATTATATACGCATTTTTAGATTTATCTATAGGTTCTAGCATTATATCGTATCTTCCATCTCCAGACTCTCTATTTGAACGTATATAATACTCATCTTTCAAATTAACTAGTATTCCAAGTACAAATGCATGATAAAAGTTTTCAGCCGTATTTCTACCTACATCAAAATAGCTAAACATTTCTTTAGTTATTTTCTTAAATTTTTTTCTATATTCTTCAACTTTTAACTCTAATAAATCATTTAATAGACTATTTACTGATACTAAAGATTTTGTTTCACTAAACCAGCTATTTATTATTTCAAAAAATAATTCTCTTATTTCATAATTTGGAATTTTTAGAATATACTTTCTATCTTTTGTCATCCCCACTACTTTCAAATATCCAGCATTTACAAATAGCCCCCATATATTTTCTTCTTCTTTTTCTATTTCTTTGTATACTAAATCTAATTTTAAATAAACTTCTATTTCCTCACCTTGAATAAGTTTTTGTAATTCTTCTTTTACTTTCTTTGAATTTTTTAATATCTTCTTTATTATGCTGTTTTGACTAGTATTTACCCAATACGCATCTAATTTTTTATGTTTTACAAATTTTAATATACTCCATGGGTTATATATATCTTCTCTATCTCCTATTTTATACCCATCATACCATCTTTTTACATCTTCTATTTCTTCTTCTATTTCAAAATCACTAAGAATTTTCTTTACTTCTTCTTCAGTAAATCCAAATGAAGATTCAAAAAAACTTTCCATTACACTACAAACATCTGGGTTATTTAGTCCGCTAAATATACTTTCTTTTGTAACTCTTGATATTCCGCGTAATTATAGCTTTTTTTAAGTGGACATTTCCCTTTAGTGCTGCAGAATAAATACTTCTTATATACTTTATTGCATTATCATAGTATCCTTCAACATATGCTGTTTCAAGTGGTGCATCATATTCATCTATTAATATTATCACAGGCTGTCCGGTAGTATTTTTCTAAATATTTTGATAAGTTTAAAATGCTTTTTTCTATCATTACATTATTTGCGGTATAATTTACTATATCTCTAAATTGTTTCTTTTCACTTTCTGATATTTTATCACTTTCTAATATATATTCAAATTCAAGATAAAGGTCAGCTATAGTGCTAGTTATTGCAAATTTCATATCTT
>JAFVCY010000071.1 GCA_017478805.1 Clostridia bacterium | reverse complement strand
TAAGTTATTTTTTATTGATTTTATTAAATTGTAATAAAAGTGTAATAATGATTTAAAATAATATATCAAAAAATTATATGATTATGGGAGTATTTATACTTTTGTATTCACTACCAGTATAAAGGTTACATGAACACCGTAGATAACATAGTGCAATTATATAATCTAGCATTTAATCTTGACACTTTTAAATATTCGATATATAATTTTAAAGAGTTTAGGAGGTATTTTATGATAGAAATTAGATGGCATGGCAGAGGCGGCCAAGGTGCAAAAACAGCATCACTTCTACTTGCAGATGCTGCATTTAATACTGGAAAATACATACAAGGTTTTCCAGAATATGGTCCTGAAAGAATGGGAGCGCCAATTACAGCATATAACAGAATAAGTGAAACTGAGATTAGAATCCACTCTAACATTTACGAGCCTGATTTTGTTGTAGTTGTAGACGATACACTTATTGGTAGTGTTGATGTAACTAAAGGACTAAAAAAAGATGGCGCAATTTTAGTAAACACAAGTAAATCTGTTGAAGAAGTAAAGAAATTACTAGATGGATATGATGGAAAACTATACGTTTTAGATGCAAGTAAAATAAGTATGGAATGTTTAAAGGCAAACTTTCCAAACACTGCAATGCTTGCTGGAATTGTAAGGATAACTAAAATTATGGAAAGAGATGCTCTTTTAAAAGATATGGAAGACTCTTTTAAACATAAATTCAGTAGGAAGCCTGAAGTTATTCCTGCAAATATGGAGTGTTTAAAACGTGGTTTTGATGAGATTATAGGAGGGTAAAATGGAAGAAGAATTATCAAAAGTAACAAGTAACATTTTAAAAGATGGAAATGCCGCGCATTTTCACACTGGTTCTTGGAGAAACAAGACTCCTATTCACAGCAAAGAGAAATGTAAAAATTGTATGCTTTGCGTAGCTTATTGCCCTGAAGACTGCATTAAGCAAAAAGAAGGAGTACTAACTGACATAGACTTAAATTACTGTAAAGGCTGCGGAGTATGTGCAAAGGTATGTCCATTTAAAGCAATTGAAATGGATGAGAAAAAGGAGGTTTAAATGATATGTCTATAAGAGAAAGATTAAGTGGTAATGAAGCTGTTGCCACAGCAATGAAACAAATTAATCCTGACGTTGTGGCTGCCTACCCTATTACTCCATCTACTGAAATTCCACAATACTTTTCAAACTTTGTTGCAAATGGAACAGTAGATACTCATTTTATACCAGTAGAAAGTGAACACAGTGCAATGTCTGCATGTATTGGTGCATCAAGTGCTGGTGCAAGAGTTATGACAGCTACATCTTCACAAGGACTCGCACTTATGTATGAAATGCTAAATATAGCAAGTGGTCTAAGACTACCTATTGTTATATCAGTTGCAAATAGAGCTATTTCAGCACCACTAAATATTCATAATGACCACTCTGATTCTATGGGTGTAAGAGACTCAGGATTTATTCAGTTATACTGTGAAAATAACCAAGAAGCATATGATAACGCTATAATGGCAGTTAAGATAGCAGAAAAGGCAAAACTTCCAGTAATGGTTTGCTTTGATGGCTTTATAACTTCCCACTCTATTGAAAATATAGAGCTTTTAGAAGATGAAAAAGTAAAAAGTTTTGTAGGAGATTTTAATCCAGAAGAATATCTATTAGATGAAACAAGAAATATTTCGATTGGACCACTAGATTTGCAAAAAGACTTTTTTAGACATAGAGCAATTTTAAGCAAAGCTATGGTAGATAGCAAAGAAATAATAAAGGAAGTATCTGATGAGTTTTACAAAATAAGCTCTAGGAAATACGACTTTATAGAAAAATATAAAATGGATGATGCAATATTTGGAATTGTTGCACTAAATTCTACTTGTGGAACAATAAAAGAAACAATTGATGAATTAAGAGAAGAAGGAATCAAAATTGGCTTAGTTAAACCAAGATGCTTTAGACCACTTCCACAAAATGAACTAGCTGATTCATTAAAAGGATTAAAAGCTTTAGCTGTTATGGATAAAGCTGACAGCATAAATGGTTTTTCAGGTCCGCTATATTCAGAAGTAACTTCCGCTTTATTTAAAAATAACGTTTGCGTGCCAAGCGTAAATTACATATATGGTCTTGGTGGAGTTGATGTAACAAAAGAGAATATAAAAAAAGTATGTTACGATTTAGTAAATATTGCAAAAAAAGGTAAATCCGAGCTCGATTTACAGTATTTAGGATTAGAGGAGGAATAATAAATGGCATATAATTTAAAAGAAGTTTTAAATAAAAAAGTTCGTCTTTCAAGTGGACATAGAATGTGTGCTGGATGCGGTGCTCCAACTGTTGTTCGTAATGTACTTAGAGCTTTAGATGATGAGCATAATGCAGTAATTTCTTGTGCAACTGGTTGTCTAGAGGTTTCAACTTGTATTTATCCATATACTGCTTGGAAGAATTGTTCATTTATTCATACTGCATTTGAAAACGCTTCAGCTACACTTTCAGGTGCTATAGAAGCATATAACGCATTAAAAGAAAAAGGTAAAGTTAAAAAGGAAACAAAATTTATCGGATTCGGTGGAGATGGTGGAACTTTAGATATTGGTCTACAGTCTTTATCTGGAGCTATGGAAAGAGGTCATGACATTGCATATTTCTGTTATGATAACGGAGCGTATATGAACACTGGTACACAAAGGTCTTCCTCTACTCCACATTTTGCTGATACTACTACTTCTCCTGCAGGTAAGGAAGTACCTGGTAAAATGCAAAGAAGAAAAGACTTAACAGAGATAATGTCAAAAAACAACACAGTATATGTTGCACAAACTGCTCTTGTTGGTAACTTAAAAGACTTACATGATAAAAGTGAGAAGGCTATATATACAGAAGGTCCAACATATGTTTCAGTACTTTCACCTTGTCCTAGAGGCTGGGGCTATGACCCATCAGATTTATCTGTTATATCAAAGCTTGCTGTTGATACATGTTTCTGGCCACTTTACGAAATTGAAAATGGTGTATACACTGTCACATACAAACCTGCAAACAAATTACCTGTTGAGGAATTTTTAAAAATGCAAAAGAGGTTTAAACATTTATTTAAACCTGAAAATAGATGGATGATTGATGAAATCCAAAAGGAAGTTGATGAAAAATGGAACTTCTTATTAGAGCAAGAAAAAAATACACATAAAGATAACGCATAAAATATATATAGTCACAAGATAGGTAAGTCTTGTGACTATATTTTATAAATTAAATTGTAACTTTCTATTTCACATTTAACTTTGTTGTTATTACTCTACCATCGTTTGTCTTTAAGTACATTGTATCTCCTTTTATAGCCTGAAATGTCATATACTGTGACATCCTTGCCAGTTTTTCTAAAGGTGTTTTTGAAGATATACATACTACATAATCTGGATATATAAGATAAACATTAGTATTATCACTATACCATCCTATAACATTTGTATCTGTTATTTCAATTGTATTTGTTATAGTTGTACCTGAAACAATATATACTTTCGTTCTATCTTCGTTTATGAAAAATACATTATCATCTAAATCAAGACCTATCAAATCAACTCCAGTATTGAATACTCTAATTGGGTAACCTCTATAATACATTGTGCCATCATCTTCTTGGAAATATAGTCCATCTCTTTGTTTTAACATTACCATTTTGTTTATTATCATATTTGAAGCATATCTACTCATGTTATTGAAAAGGTCAATTCTATATACAACATTATCTAAACTTCCACTTACAGTTCTTTCAACATTTAAGTATATGATATTAACAATAGGAGAATATTCCATATCCTTTATTTTATTAAATCCTGACACACTAAATTCGTTATATTCTGAAGTTTTCTTTGATGAAAACTCATATGTCCATATTTGAAGATCAGTTGAATATGCCCCTGCTTCTTTTGTTATATACACAATTAAGTTCTTATCATAAAGTAAGTTATAATAACAAATTTCATGAGCTGCAGCTATCATAGCTGTTTCTTTATTTGTAGCTCTCTCATAAATATATATCCTGCCATCTTTTAAAAATGTATAGTATTTATTGTTATATGAATACTGAACTGAGTCCATTGAGCTATCAATAAGTATTCCACTCTCTATATCGCTTTCTTTTTGCAGACCAGTAATTGGAGATACAAGTGGGTCTGAATGCTCTAAGTTATATATGAACTTGTCTAAGTTATAAAATAACAAAATACAGATAAATGATGCTATAATAATCATTATTATTATCTTTATTATAAACTTTTTAAAAGAAAAAGGTGTTTTTTCCTTTTTCTTTCTTTCATGCTTTTCTTCCTTATTAGTATCTACATTATTATCGCTATAATTATTTATTTCATCATACTCATCATTATTTTCAGCTGTATTTCTGATAGTATCTTTCCTTGCCCTTCTTCTTTGCTTTTCTTTTTTATTTTTTTCTTTTTGTATTTTTCTTAAATTAAGATTTTGAATAGAAACATTGGCATCTTCTCTTTCATCTTCAAATTTCAAATTGAAATTTGAACTACTTTTAGAACTTGCTTTTTGTTTCAACTTTTCTAATTCTTCTTTATCCTTCTCTCTCATTATATATTAACCCCCGGCATTCTTTTTTTACTTAGTTACTATCCAAGCACAAGGAACATATCTTTCTCCCATAATATCACTTGGAGAGTTTACAACTTCATCATTATATACCATTGTAGTAGATGCTCCACCATCTAAATTGAAAGCGTTATACGCACCATATTCAAGCATAATATCTTGTACATTTTTTATAGTAGCACCTAAACTCTTAGTAGAACGTCCATCAATTACAAGAAGAAGAACTTCTCCTGTTTTTCTTTGCCCTATTGCAGTTCTTGGATGAAGTCCATATCCACCACCACTTGAAAACATTCCATAACCGTTATAAACAATAACAGGCCCAAATGTACACGCATCTCTTACTCCCATATTCATTATGTTATAATATGACATACTATTTGAAAGTACCATTATATTGTCCTCATTAAATCCAACAAATGAATAATAACCTGTTTCATCTGGTGTTACAACTTCATTATTTGATATAATTAAGCCATCAGGCACACCTCCTGTACCTAAAGCATCATCTGCAAATCCGCTGGCATTTATTCCAGCAATTGCATCATAATATTCTACTATTTGTCCTACAGTTGCACCAACTACTCCAAGTCTTGGAGCAACCCCAAGTTTTACTCTAGATGGGTCATTTACTATTAATAAATAACCGTTATATGTTGAACTACTTACATCAATAAGTTCAATACCATCTGTTGCATTTTCATTTACTACTATACTTTCCAGAGACTGCTCTTCAACAATCTCTGGAGGTCTAGTCTCCTCTAGTATTTCATTTATAGTCTCATCACTTAAAAACCATGTAGCAAAATATTGATGTGACATTGTAGTCATTGATGTTGTTACTATCATATCTCTAATATTCGTGTATGGTCCATAATATACTAAAGCAAGTATAAGAATTGGGAGAACTATTATTTGAATAAGCAAATATAGCCCTACATTTTTTAATTTTCTCATTAATCTATCCTTTCTTTTTAATATACTTTTACTTCTTCATTTGAACTAACAGGTAGTTCATTATTGTTTTCAGTATTATTATTTGTGTTAGTATTAGTGTTTGTATTAGTATTAGTGTTTGCATTTGCATTAGTGTTTGTATTTGTGTTTGTATTAGTATTAGTGTTAGTGCTTGAAGGTTTCTGTGAATTATTAGTATAAACATCTACATTAGTTGTAGGCTTTTTAGGTTCTTCCTTCTTCTTACACTCTGTACATGTCTCAGTTGGCACCATATAGCCCCAGTCATGTGGTTTAACATTTGGCTCTGCTCCATCACGAGATATAAATGAAGCTGTTTTCTTTTCACAATACTGACCAGCAAGTTTTCCAGTAACACTGCATACTTCAACTTGTTTATGAACAGTACATGTATCTGTTGGTACTGAACCAATTGCAAATATATCAGTTATTTCTCTTGAACCTCTAGGATCAGTTCTACAAGCATCTGTTGCTATCTTTCCTGAATCTCTACATACTGTTGCAGAAACAATTCCTGCAGGTACTGTAAAGCTAGCTGCTTCTTTTCCAGCATGAAGCTCATTTTGTACTCTATTCCACATAAAGAGTGATGTATATGGGTAACCACCTAGAACTCTTCTATATCCTATAGTTCTATTTTGGTCATATCCGTTCCAACATGCAATTGTGTAATAAGGTGAGAAACCTATAAACCATTGGTCATAGTCATCGTTTGTGTTTCCAGTTTTTCCAGCAAGTTCAATATTTCCCATAGTAACATTTCCTGCACCTGTTCCATTAGCTATAACTGACTGCAAGCAACTTGTTAATATATATGCAGTTGTTTCCTTCATTACACGTTTTGCTTCAGTCTCTGGCTTTACAACTATTTCACCATTTCTGTCTCTTACTTCTGTATAGAAAGTTGGAGTTATATATACTCCCCCGTTTGCAATTGTAGCATAAGCTGATGCCATTTGAAGTACTGTTGGTTCATTTAACATACCACCTAAAGCAAGTGATGGTAAACTTTTATCTTCATTAGTAAGCTGAGTTAATCCACAGTTATATGCAAAGTTATATGCATTTTCTACACCAACAAGCGCGCAAGCTCTAACAGCTGGAAGGTTCATTGACTGCTTTATTGCCTCTCTTACAGTAACAAAGCCGTTAAAATATCCGTAGTAATTATGAGGTGCCCATCCACCGATTATTAGTTCAGAATCGTCTATTCCTGAGCCTGCAGAGATAAGTCCCATCTCTATAGCAGGTCCGTAAGCACCTATTGGTTTCATACATGAACCTGGCTGCTTAACTATCTGAGTTGCTCTATTTAATGACCTTGATCCAGATTTAACATCTGCACCACCCATTATTCCTAGTACTTTACCTGTTGTATGGTCTAAAACAACCATTGCACACTGCATAAATGCACCATCATCTTCATAATAGAATAAATTTGAATCATCAAATGAGCCATTTAGATTTACTTGTACAAAAGGATCTAAGTTTGAATATATTGTATATCCACCAGTATAAATTAACATTTCAGCTGCATTTGAATCTATTCCTTTTTGTTTCTTTAAATCATCAATTACTGCTTCAATTACTGCATCAACATAATAACTTGTTGTAGCTGTTGCTTGCCCTAAAATGCCTTTTTCAAATGCTACTTCTAAGCCATATGCCTCATCATGTTCTTCCTGAGATATTGAACCAAGTGCAAGCATTTTATCTAAAACTAGTTTCTGTCTTGCCATCAGCTTTTCTTTTGCTGAGTCTCCATTATATGGATTTGTTGCTTCTGGTGTTTGGATTTGTGCAGCAAGTATTGCGCACTCCGCCAAATTTAAGTCTTTTACAGCTTTATTAAAGAACGTATATGAAGCTGCATTTACGCCATGAGCATTAGAGCCAAGATATATTGTATTTAGATAATAACACATTATGCTCTCTTTATCTAGTTGTGTTTCAAGCGAATATGCTCTATACCACTCTCTTACTTTTCTTTTCCAACTTGTTTCTTTATCTTCAGTTATATTCTTTACAAGCTGCTGAGTTATGGTACTTGCACCAAAATCAGAATCTCCACCACCTAATATATATGATACAATAGCTGCAGCAGTTCTTTTTATATCCACACCACTATGAGTTAAAAATCTTTCATCTTCTATTGCAATGACTGCATCAATTAAGTCTTGTGGTATATCAGAATATTCAACCCAAAGCCTATTTTCTCCAGCTTGAAGGACTTGAAGTTCATTTCCATCTTTATCTAATATAACACTTGACCTTGCTTGGTCTGTTAAACTTGTTAAATCTATAGTTTCAGTCTCATCAATAATACCTGAAACTACTCCAAAGACTACACCTACTCCAATCACTCCAATAGCTAGAATCAATAGTACTGCAATCTTGAATATTTTCCAACCTACCTTCTTGTTTTTCTTTTTCTCTTTTTTGATTTTTTTCCTATCTTCTCTTTGCTGCCTTTCAAGATTTGGATTTTGATTTTTGTTTAAGTTGTTTAGCTTTCTCATTTCTTCTCTGTTTTTTTCTCTACTTTTTTTCAAAGAAAATCACCTCTATTTATACAATCTAACATATTAATTATACCATATATTTTTTTTATTAACAATCAAAAAGTGAGATTTTCTTCATTTTTTCGTTATTTTTTATGTAAATTATCTATATTTACAATAATTTTAATATATTTTTTATATCAGATCTTACATCACAGCTAATGATTATTGCCTCTTTAACTTTCTTTAGCGTTTTTTCATCTAGCTTTCCAACTCTAGATTTCAGTCTAGACTTATCTATTGTCCTAATTTGTTCTGTAAGGATAACTGAATCTTTACAAAGGCCAAATTTTTCGCCATCTATTTTTATATGTGTAGGAATATTATTTTTTATTTTTGATGTAATAGCTACAACAATTACAGTTGGACTATACTTGTTACCAATATCGTTTTGTACTATGACTACAGGTCTTATTCCAGATTGTTCACTGCCAATAGTTGGTGATAAATCAGCAAAGTAAATTTCCCCTCTTTTTATTTCCATGATTTATACCTCAAAAATCTCATCTTCTATTTTTTCATCTTGTTTAAAATCTTCATAATCTATTATTATTTTTTCTTCTTTATCCGAAAATATACTTATTTTAACAGGTTTGCTTGCCACTAAAAAAATTTCAGCTCTTGTTATATTTAAAGAGTTATCAGTTATGCTTTTATACTTTTTAGCTAAATTATCATCTTTTACACTCGTAAAATCTATTATATAACTACAAGTAACTTCTTCCTGCTCCTCACTTACTAAAAAAGCTCCATCATTTATGATGTTTAGATATGTAGCTAGACTATATAAATTTGTAACAGATTTATTACTTGCTACTGCCACAAACTTACTAATTTGATTTACATTTTCCATTTTATACTTATCATCTACAACTATTATGGAATATGAATTACCTATAAAATCCAAATAATTGAATCTAAATTTTTCAGATTCATCTTTTTCATACCACTCTTCAATACTATAGCTGTTTGTTGTCTTGTTTGACTTTACTTTAATTGTGTATTTAGCAATATAACTATTTAAGTTTAATATACTAGTTTTTGAAACTTGTTTATCTGAACAAAACACACTAAAAAAGCCATAAGATATTAAACTTATGCCAACAATTATTGCTAAAGAAATTATAATGTATAACCTATAGGTATATATTTTATTTAAACTTATTACTTTCATATTTCTATGCTAAACCTTTTAATTTAGCCCTCCTTTTTTATCAATATATGTATTTTTTTATCTTTTAGAAGAAATATTTTTTGAACTATGGTATAATAGATAAAAATAGGAGGTAAAAATGGAAAAATTAGAAAATAGTAAAGTATTATTTTTTATCATATATCTAATAATTATTAATCTAGTAGCATTTTTTACTATGCACTTAGATAAAGAGCTAGCTAAAAAGCAAAAAAGAAGAATAAGTGAAAAGACTCTTTTTACACTTGCTCTTCTTTTTGGAAGTATAGGTAGTATTACTGGCATGTACAAATTTAGGCACAAAACTAAACACATGAGTTTTGTAATTGGTATGCCAGTTATACTTGTTTTTAACATAATTTGTATATACTTTATTTACAAAAATAACCTATTTAATTGATTTGCTTGCCTTAATTTTATTTACTACAACAGTTATATCATCATGATTTATACCTCGATTTTTTACTGCTAAATCAAGAAGATTTTCTGCAATCTGTTTAGGTGAAAGCGATAAATCTATTTTTCCGGCTGCATTTGTGAAGTAGTTATCATGTATATTGTTTTCACCTAAAATTACGCCATCTGATATTTGCAACACTATATCATCATTATTAAGTTTTTTTACAATAGGTATATATTCTGCATCAGAAACAAGTCCAACTGGTAGATTCATAGAGTTTACGGTAGTTACTTTTCCTTCGCTGATTATATACGTAGGTGCTGCTCCAAATTTTATAAAGCTTGCATCTGCAGTTTCTAAATTAAATATTACAGTATCTAGTGATGCGAAACTTGTATCATCTTCCCTTAGTTTTATTATTCTATTTACAATCTCTGATGCTTTCGTTTCATCAAGCCCTGCTTTTATAAGCTTTTCTAATGTTTCAATTACCAGTTTGCTACTTGCACTTGCTTTTTCTCCGCTTCCTGCTCCATCACTTATTACTGATATATATTTATTCTGTCCAAAATTCATACTAAGATAAGAATCACCATTTAGCTCCTGAGTTTCCTTTTGTTTTTGAACGGCATACGTATCTACTACATACTGCGTAACTGATGCTAGCTTTATTTTTGATTTTTCAGTCTTACTAATATTAAGAAGTAATCTAATCTTCATACTTTTACCTAAAAGATTAGAAACAGTAGATGCAATCTCAATTTTCTGTCTATCTATATTATCAAGGATATCGGTTATAAAAGTATACTCAACATAATCGTTATTTACAATAAGATCATCCTCATAAATAGTATAACCTAGCATTTTTAATTCTTCTCTTATATTTTTAACACCTTTATTATTAATTACCGGCATTTTATTTGAAGGAGTTTTGGCAATTTGAGAAATAATACTTGATATTTCTTTATACTCATTACTGCACTTTTTATGAATCTCCTCTTCTTTTCTTTTTAGTATCCTCATTATTTTTACACTACTATATATATCTTTTATATCTTCTACTAGTTTTTTCTTATTTGCACATTCAAGCATTAGCATGTCCTCAGTAATCTCGTCTCCTTGTTCAAGCCTAGTAGCTATATAATCCGTGCAAAGTTCAAGTTTTTGATTATCAATTTTTTCCTTATTGGAATAATTTTCTATATTTGTTTCTCTTATATATTCTAAAATATACTTTCTAAGTACACTTCTAAGTTCTACCTTATCCTCTTTAGTATATACTACCTCACTATCTGCCACAAGTGACATAACGCTAGATATTGTACTTATTTTTTCGGCTGCACTATCTGAAGAATTAAGCAAATTATCATATGGATATGAAAGCGTTCCATTAAAATTAAATAGTTCTTCAACTTTTTTTACATACTTCTTTGGAACTAATAGTACTGGTATAGCTGCTATTGTTATTTCTATTATACTTGCTGCATAATATGCAAATTCTGAAGTTAAATAGGCTGTAAGTACAGTTCCTATAACAAAGCCTATGCAAGTAGCTGTTTTTCCAATTTTATTCATGATGCCTGAAATAAGTCCACCTGCTGCAAGTGTTATGGCAAAAGATATATTTGCAGAGGTTAGTATACAGTATATAAGTCCTAAAACAAATCCTGATGTACAGCCAAGTAATGCTCCTTTCCTATAGCCATAAATCAGTACAAGCATTATTAAGAATATGTTTGAAATACGCACTCCATATATGCTTATATTACTAAACGTAGATAATATAAATGCTGCTACGCACATAGCAGAAATATACTCTTCTTCAGTAAATACATAGCCTTTCCTTATATTTAGCAAAGAAGACGTGCCATGGACAAATATCAAATACACTATCATAACCACTGATATTAGTAACATACTACTGAAAAATGAATATCCTAAAAATAGTACCTCTACCATATTAACAATCACAAGTGATATAAATAACTTTATAAGCACAGAATATTTTTTACTAAGTCCATTTATATTTAGCATAGCAGTAATTAACGAAAACACTACAAATACACATGAAAACGTTATTATACTGCTACTTGGAAGTCCAAATATAAACATCGATAAAATAACTACAGCTGAAGCAAGGAGCAGTGGAATGTTAAGTACACTTGCTACTCCAAGCATCGCATAACTTGCAGGGTATATGTCTGTCTTTATCATAATTGGAGATACAATTAAAGTTATAACTAGTATTGACACTACTTTTATAATATAGCTTTTGTTTTTTATACCTGATTTTGCATGGTTTTCTTCATTTTCTTCATACTCATCATCTATTATTTCATTGTATATCATATATTAACACCTCATTTATTATTTTTTATACTACATATTTTACTATATATACAATTCATATTTTGTCAAATTATGTGATTAACTACACAAAATATATATAGCACAAAAACTCACCATTTTTGTGCTACTAAATAATACAATATACTTATTTTTTAGAAGAGTTTGCTGCTCTTGCCCTTCTTTTTACAGCAACTTTTGGCGTATCTATTTCTTCATTTTTATCTTCTATTTCTTCTTCATCAGCTCTTTTTTCTTTCTTTGAATCTTTCTTAAAATTCTTCACAATTTTATCTAGAGTTACTATCTCACCATCATCATCATCTGCTATAGTTTTAGGCCTGTCCAAACCTTCTTCATTAGCATTTAATATTGAAGATAGATTTAAGTCTACTCTTTTCTTTATATCAGTAGTTTCATCATCACTTTCTTCTTCTTCATTTTCTTCTTCTAAAGCGTCTTCTTGTGACAAGTCTACTACTTCTCCTGTTTCTTCGGCTTCAGATTCGCTATCTTCTAAAGTAGTTTCTTCTTCCGATTTATCTTCTTCTTCAGAATCAGTATACTCCTTTAACTCTTCTTTTAGCTTTTCTTTTACTTCATCTGGTAAATAATCAATACTTAGTGCACTATTTATCAAGAAAACATCAAGCTCCTTGTCCATAGCATTTGCGAGTAGTTTTGAATACTCTAGGTACTCATCCTCTACTTTTATATTTCTATGTACATCATTTACCATTGTCTTTATCTTCATATCGTATATTTCTTTATATGCTTTCAAATAGTCTTTAACAGACATTATACCTGATAAAAGACTTTCGTTATATATAACAAGTATCTTCTCAAACACCTTGTCAAGAATCTTAAAATATCTATATGAGTTTCTGCATATGTTTATAAGCAGTCTATACTCATAAGTATGCCTGTCAATATCTGACTGAACACCTGAAATCATTGTTTCAATTACAAACTCAATAAGCTCTCTTTCATCTACTGGAAGTCTTGCAATATCATAGTTATCATTTATATAACTTACATAGTCATCAATAACTTGGAACATCTCTTTATAATTATCCTCTACATACTCATCAGTTTGAATCTTTGTATCTATTTCTGTTGCTACTCTAACTAGTTCGTTATATCTTTGATTTTTACCTTCATCTTTAATATCTTGCTTTACCTCTTCAATTACAGCAGAAAGTATTAGCAGATGGTACTTTATATCATCTTTAGACCTAAATTTAGATTTAGTTACTCTATCATATTCAAGTTCCAAAAATAGTTTTTGAAGCTTTAATCTTTCTATTTTGTCAGTTGAATTAATAATATCTACCACTTCATCTGCGTAGTTCATTTTAAGTTCATACATCTGTCTTTGCATAATATCATATTGATATTTTACAAATACCACTTCTCTTAAAATATTTTGGTGATATTCTTTTTGCTCATCGCCTTCTAATTTATGGATTGTATTTAAATGTTCGTCTATTGCTCTATTCATTTTATTCATGTTTACCATGATAATTACTGTTTGTATTACTCTATCAAATATATTGACTTTCCTCTTACTACTAAGTATTATATCAGAATCTGCCATATATCAAACGCCCCCTTTTTAGAAACTTTCACATCACTATTATACATTGTTTTTTTTAATTAAGCAAGTTTTTTATCTAATTTACTAAAAATTTAATATAAATGCGTTAGTAGAGCCAAAATCTAACCCCTCCACTTTGCTCTAATACTTTACATTTTACTTTTGCATCAAAAAGATTTTCTAAAGTTACAGCTGATGGATGTGAATATTTAGCCTTTTCACTACTTATTATTCCATACTTAAATTTAAATTTTTCTAAAAATTCTTTACTACTTGAAGTACTTGACCCATGATGTCCTACTTGCAATATATAGTAGTCTTCTTCTTCATAAAGACTAGTTAAGACCGCTTCTGTTTCTATTGTTGCATCTCCCATATATAGCAATTTTTTGCCGTTTATTTCAAATTTACTTACCATACTATTTGCATTTAGCATGTCTTTTGCATGTATTTCATTTTGATTACTCGGACTTAATATTTCTACTTTTATTCCATCTATATTTAGTATATCTCCTCTTTTTAATTCAATTACATTTATTCCAAATTTCTTGCAAATGCTACTTATTTCATCATTTATTGAACATACGCATATGTTATTTATCTTTAACGACCCACTTTCTAAATCTTCTTTTAAACTAATCAGTCCATTTATATGGTCCATATGCATATGGCTTAAAAACACATAGTCTATTTCTTTTATGTTATATGCATCTAAAAAATTAAGAAGTATGTATTTTACATCTGTAGATGTACTCCCTATATCTGAAACTATAACTGTTTTTCCTTTCATTATGACTGACATGTTCCCTTGACCAATATTAAAGAAGTACACAAATGCTATAAAGTTTGAGTAAATAATTGAAACTAAAATTATAGTTATTAAAGCTGTCCATAAACAAATGCTAAATATCTTAAAATGTCTTTTCTTTTTAAATCTATACTTTATCTTGAAATTTATTATATACCCATAAACGAAATATAATATGATTACATACATTGATATAATTGCTAGAAAATTTAATTTATTAAGTATAATGCTAAATACTGACATTTTACTAAATATTCTAGCTATTATTACTATTATGTCTGTGTTTAAGGCTATAACAAAGGAGATTAAGTCTGCAATTACAGGAACTTTAAAGAAGATTACAAGCAAAAAGCAGAGATAGTACTCTATGACATATGTTATATTTACTGCAATATTTGATATAACAGAAAAAAGATATATAGTATTTCCAAAATATACATTTAATGGGAAAAGCATTATTTGAATTGATATACTTAAAACTGATAGATTTATTGAATATTTTGCTATTTTATACGATATTTTTCCTTTTACCTTTTGTTCATTTTTTACTCTATACTTTTTCAAAAGCCATATTTGACATTTGCTTTGAAGTTTTGGGTATATAGTTATTATTCCTAGTACTGCAAGATTTGTGTACCAAAATGATATACTAAATATGTAGTATGGATTAATTAGAAGTAAGAATAAAAAAGAGGATAAAAATACTTGAATTTTATTTATCTTTATATTAAATTTTAAAGCTAAAAATGATATTACATTATTTAGATATGCTCTAAATATTGATATGCTAAATTTGCAGAATATTACGTACATTGTTATAATTATTATTTCTATATACTCATATATCTTGCCTTTTCTTTTTAATACATTCTTTATCATTTTTTTGAGTATCATTATTGCTGTTCCAGATACTACCAGTAAATGTGATATTCCTGCCATGTTAAACTCTTCTTTTACATTTTCATCTAACATGTCTTTTTCTCCTAATATCATAGCTTGTATTATACTTGATTTTTGCATGTCAAATTTTAAATTTAAGTAATCTATAAATTCATCTGAATATTTTTTCCTTTCTTCCTTATCATCTATCATTTCAAATGAGTTTAAATATATTTGTGATACAATTCCTTTTGAATGCAAATTTGTAGATAAATTAAATTCGTTATAGTTTTTGTAATATTTGTTTTTTAGCATACTAGTATTCCCTTTTATTACATCTCCACTGCTTAGAGGTATACTTCCTTTTGGGACATAAATTATGAATCTATCTAAATATATCTTTGAATACTTTATATATGCTAAATAACCTACAGATTTTTCGCTTTCTGAATACTTTTCCATTATTTTAAATTCATTTTCTTTTTTATCTATATCGCTATATCTAAAGTTAAATGTAAATACTGAATAAGAAATTCGAAATAATAGAATTAATAAAAATAGAATAAATAATTTTGACTTAAAAATTTTCATGTATATATTTTAACATTTTTTATGGCTGTTGTAAATAAAATATGGAATAAAAAATAAATAAAAAGACGAACCAAATTATATAGGCTCGTCTTAACATATGTTCATGCATGCATATATAGAACACTTGTTAAATTCGAATTAAAAGATATCTTTAATTTCTTAAAGCTTATTATTTCCAAACTTAAGACATCTCAGTACAGTCTGCTCTCTAAATAGCAGGCCCTGGCATCTAAAAGTATAATTGTCTATCTATTATTATTGCTTACTTATTATTAGTCTTAAGACATCTCAGTACAGTCTGCTCTCTAAATAGCAGGCCCTGGCATCTACAAGGTATAATAATCTATCGGTTTAGGGTTTATGGTTTATGCAACGAGTATCGTTGCGCCTACAGGCACACTATTTACATAGTAGATGCCATCAAATACCTGATTTATCTCTATAGTTGAAGTAATATCAACACCATTAAGTATAATGGTTATAGATGTAAGTTTTCCACTTGTTACTACGATGCTTGCATCATAGATTTCAGTATAGCGGTCATCCCAGTTCTCAACCGAATTTATTACGTAGGTAAAAGGAACTTCCTCTTCTTCTACAGGGGTTGTTTCAACGGGAGTTGTTTCCTCAGGTGTTGTTTCAACAGGGGTTGTTTCAACGGGGGTTGTTTCAATAGGGGTTGTTTTCTCAGGAACGGTTGTCTCTGCCGGAACTGTTGTCTCTGCCGGAACTGTTGTCTCTGCCGGAACTGTTGTTTCTACGGGAACTGTTGTCTCTACAACTGGTGCTGTTGTTTCTACAACCGGTGCTGTTGTCTCTACAACCGGTGCTGTTGTTTCTACAACCGGTGCTGTTGTTTCTACAACCGGTGCTGTTGTCTCTACAACCGGTGCTGTTGTCTCTACAACCGGTGCTGTTGTTTCTACAACCGGTGCTGTTGTCTCTACAACCGGTGCT
>JAFVCY010000070.1 GCA_017478805.1 Clostridia bacterium | reverse complement strand
TCCTGTTTGACTCTTTTCTACTGTTAGAGTCATCTTGGTTACTACATCACAGGCTTTCATACCTTTTGTTACGATTCTCTTTGAGATATAATCCGAGAAGTTTCTTATGCTCGTAGGTGGTAATGTCACAAGTATAGGTAATATCTCGCCACTACGTAAGATATATATTCTACGCAAGTTCTTACACTTTTTACCCTTACCATCTTCGGCACTGCCATACTTATTAAGTGGACAATTAGCACAAGCACCTCCTGGTTCTCCGATTCCAAGTTTTCCATCCATAGAACTACAAGCAGGTGGTTGAGCCTGTCCGTTGTATTCTTCTTCGAAGTATGCATTAACAGGATAGTGATCTACTATAACACCAATAATCTCTTTTGAGTATTCTGGTTCATCTGGATTGTCTGCTCCAGGTAGTTCCCACATTTGGCCTCCACCACTTGGTATGCTTACTTTATCAAATGTAAGTGTTAGTCCATCCAAATCTTCTGTGTCGATTTGTAGTTCCCCACTAGGTACTATATAATTGTTTTCATCTTTTACAGCTAATTCATTTTTTTCCATATTCATTTTCCTCTTTTCTTTTCTTTTATTTTTTTATTGCATCAAAAAAGCACATCGTATTGATATGCATTTTTAAAAGTTTAATCTAAACCAACACTAAAATCTATATAATTAGTTTTAATATCTACATAGCCAGTAGCAATTCCTTTTCTTTTTGTACCATACTCATTTGTAACAGTTACTCTCACTCTATAATAATAATTTCCATTTCCTTGATATTCATTCGCTATACCACCAGTTAGCCAATGATATTTTATTCCGTATGGATATTGAGCTTCGCCAGTTCTTCTGAATAACAACAATGCTTTTTGCTCGTATTCTGGTGTAGAATATTCATCAGTTATTTTTTTATTTGTACTTGATGACTCTTCCGTACTTGATGATTCTTCCTTTTTTGGATTATTTTCTTCCTGATTTTCACTATTTGGCGTTTCTTGTTCTTCTTTTGGCTGATTTTCAGTAGTCTGCTCGTTGCTAGATTCGTTTTCTTCTTGTTTTGAATTATCTGTTGCATTTTTAGAAGATACAGATATTTCAATATTATTAAATCCTAAATATAATAAATGAAGTTCATTGTTATTTTTATCTGTTGCTTGATAAGTGCGGTCTCCTTCCAATGTGACATTATCAAAGCCCATTTGTTTGCATTGTTCCTTATAATCATTTAAATCTTCTTTTGACATATTTCCTATGTGTGCTATAAAAATTGTATCATTATTCCAAGAAATTTTTCCATATGTTGACTTTGGAACCGGTACTAAAGTACCTAATCTTGTTTGAGGCCACTCAATTTCACTCATCTTCTCTGGTGCATCTAAATCAATATAAAAATCATTTAAACTATAAACTAATTTAACTTTATACCCTTCGCTATTAAATGCAATATAAGATGTGCTAGAATCCTCACTTTCAATATTGTAATTTAAATCAATACAAGACTTTTTGTATTCTTCAAATTTTTCTTTAGGAAAGTCCACAAGAGTTACTGAAAGTGCGTGGTCTAAATTTGAAACCACCTTACCATAAGCATTTGATGGTTCTGGAAGATATTTCCCAAGAGTTAAATTTGACCAATTAATTTCTTCGTATTTTTTAGTATCATTATTATTTTTTCCAGCTACTATAATAACTATAACAAGTATGATTAACAATGGCAGACCAAACATTAATATTTTCTTTTTCATAAAAGTATTCCTCCTCTATGATTCATTATACCATAAATTCGGCATATTTTAAATCCATCTACTAGCATTTTATTTAAAATTATATGTTTCAGATTTCCATCGTTTCATAAATCTTTTGTATCGCTTATCGATGGATTCTTTCTTACGTTGCCATCTTTTTAATTTGCGATACTTGTTTTTTAGTTTTTTAACTTCCTTACACCAAGGACTATAAACATTAGAATAATGTTTTATAGCATTCCTGGTGAATTCGATTTCTTGTTTCATCCTAGCTGCTCTTTCTTACAGATATTTTTGTTTTCTCAAACACATTTATAAAGTCAGCTATCCACTCTGGGATTTCATCATCGTTGTTGGCTTTTAACTCTTTAACAAATGCACGAAGACTATTCGCATTTACCTGTTCTTGTACTAGGTCACCTGCATTATTGTTACGAAGTGCCTCAAAAAGTTCTTCCTTGCGTTCAGCCTTGGCAGATGCATAAGTATCCACTTTTAATGAGAAAGTGTGTCCATTTCGCCTGAAAGAGTCCAATTCTGCCGTTTCCATCGCAGTTACTAGTTCTTGCTCTACTTCTTCAATCATAGCATTAGTTTCTTTTGTGGCTTCTTCTAGATGTGCCTTGGCTTCTCTTAATTCTTGAAGTCTGTCGGCTAGTGTTAAGTCGATATTATTCTCCATCTTTATTCTCCTCGCTTTCTGTTTGACTGCTTGCTTCTTCTTTAATTTTTTTAGCCTTTTCATATCGTTTTTTATCGATATCATACTGCTTTTGTAATTCTTCAAGTTCATTCTCAAGTCCATTTATAATGACTCTTGTTTTTTCGATTTTATTAAAATCTCTAACTGATATTGCATTTAAGCAAATAATATATTGTTGTTTTAAAGTATCTATTTGTTTGGCAAGTGTAGGATACTCTTTTCGTACATTTACGAGTTCCACTACTCGTTGATGTCCTATCTCCCATACTTGATCCATTACTTCATTAGTTATAATTGATTCCATATTATTTCTCTCCCTTTTCAAATAAATTTATAAATATTTTTTCTAATACATTTACTACAATTGAGTTGCCTGCTTGTTTATAAAGTTGAGTATTGCTTATGCCTGTACTCTGTGCATTATAAAAGTCTGCATCATCAAATCCCATAAGTCGCCAACATTCTAGTGGCGTGAGTTTTCTAATTCGCAGACTAGGCTCTTTAATTTTTTGGAGCAAATTATTAGATTGAGTATGGATGCAAGTTGATATTCCATCTGGATTCAACACTTCTTTTGCTTTATTGTGCCATCCTTCTCTTTCTAGTGGTTGCTCGTATTTGATTTTCTTTTCAACTACAACACCAATATCTGGAGTAGTTTTGATTGTTTGTATTTTGTCTTTCTGTACTACGCCACGCTTTTGATGAGGTCTGTTGATATAAACTCCATCGCCAGCCTCAGCTTCGGCATATCCTTTCTTGGTTGCTTCTGGTATAAGGATTGCTGTTTTGAAGCCTTCTGGTCTTGTAGTTACTGTTGGAGATATTCCACTTTTATTGACTTTCTTATTAAAGGCATCAATGGTATCTCCATCTTCACAACTATTGTTTTCTGCAGTTTCATAGGCTTGTTCATATAACCTTGGTTCTGCTATAAGATGTGCTGCCGATGATGTGGCACTACCACATTCTCTCGTAATTGTTTTAGCAACATCTTTTACTTCGGTTTTGTTATAAGGATTGAATATCTCTGGCATATAACCTTTTTCATCAATGAATTCATCGTACTTTCTTTTAACATAGTTATCTTCTGGTCTTGATCCTGCGGTAGTTTTTATAGTATTGGCTACCCTATCATCATCAAGTTCGTGTGGTTTGAAACATTTACCACGGATGTAGCCATTTCGATTTGTCATATCCGAGAAAGTTTTTATCATTCTATCACTCAAGTAATATTTTTCATCAACTTCATCTTCTAATAAATCCTTGAGTTGAAGTTTCAATTCTTCCTTTTCTGGGAATGTGTACTCCTGGTCGACATCCTTCCTTATCGAAACTATAAAAACCCTTTCACGATGCTGGGGAATACCATAATCTTTAGCATCTAGTACCTGCCAATAATTGTTGTATCCCGCACACTCTAAATCGTATAAAATGCTTTCAAAGGTATCTTTGAATTTCTTACTTGTTAGAGCCTTAACATTTTCTATTAATGAATATTTAGGTTTCTTTTCTTTTAGGATTCTTAATCCATCAAAGTATAAACCACTACGAGTTCCAACGTGGATTCCCGCTTGCTTTCCTGCTATTGAAATATCTTGACAAGGAAATCCCCAAGTCATCAAATCAAAGTCTGGTAACTCTTTTTCATTAATTTTAGTTATATCTCCATAGTTTTTTATTTCTGGTTCCTCGTGTACTGCAGCATAGCTTCGACTTGCATACTTATCTATCTCACTATAACCGACAAGTTCATAATCTATGCCAATTCTTTTTAGTGCTTTTTCTGGTCCTCCAATACCTGAAAATAGACTAAAAAGTTTCACACATTATTCTCCCTTCTTGAAATATTCTTTCCAATTATCTACGATATTTTTTGCAATATCTTCTTTATTATCAAGAGCCTTTATTATCTTCTCATCAACAGTTTCTGTTGATATAAGATTTATATAGGTACAAGTATTGGTTTGTCCTATCCTGTGAGTTCTTGCAATTGCTTGACTATAATTAGCATAATTAAAATCAAGGCTATAAAAAACAGCAGTATCCGCTGCTGTTAATGTTATTCCTAGTCCTGCTGTTTGTATCTGTGCTATGAATAACTTTATGTTCTCATTATTTTGGAACATATCTCTAACTTTACCTCTATCTTCTGTTTTGACATCGCCAGTGATATAAACACATTCTATCTTCATTTCTTCTGATAGCTTTTTGATTGATTCTATCTCTGGTATAAATCTAGCGAAGACCACAAGTTTCTTTTTATTATCGATTATTATATCTTCCATAATATCTTTGAGTTCATTTAATTTCGCTTTTGATATAACTTGCATTCTACCATCATCATCTTTAACGTGTCCGCCTGATATCTGTGATAGCCTTATCAGTTTAGTCAAGATATTAGTTGCAGTAATTTCGCCATCCATAAGTTCGGCATAACTTTCTTTGGCAACTTTATCATAGATGGCTCTAGCTGATGGCTCTAATTCACAATATCGATTTAGGAATACCTGGTCTGGTAGGTCTAGTGCTTCTTCTTTGGTTATTCTATAAGCGATACTATGAGCCTTACTTGTAAGTTCATCCATATTCTTAAATCTAATTATTTGATGATTATAGTATCCACCCATAACCGCATAGTGATTTCTAAAAGCATAAAAACTTAAACCAAAGATATTAGGATCAAGGAATTTCCATTGACTAAATACATCCATAGGACTATTTTGTACAGGCGTCCCTGTTAATATCATTCTGTACTTGGCTTTAGCACCTAATCGATGAAGTGTTTTACTTTGAGATGCACTGGGATTTTTTATCTTCTGTGATTCATCACATATAATAAAATCTGGCTTATAAACATTTAGTTCTTTTTCCATTCTCCAAGTGGCTTCATAATTAATTATGGCTACTTTTAATCCTTGCTTGTAGAATAGGGATTTTAGTTTATCTTTTCGCTTACTCATAGTTGTTCCTATGATAGATTCTATGTTATATTCATAATCTGCAAACTTATTAAATTCTTCTTGCCACACACTAATAATGGATGATGGACATATAATTAGTGCTTTCTCGATTTTTTGTTGTTTGTATAAATCTCCAATAATTGCTATTGATGTAAGACTCTTACCTAATCCCATATCCATAAGTAAGGCACAACAATTATTTGATTCTAGTGTTTTAAGTGCAAAATTAAACGCTATCTTTTGATGTTGATACGGCTTTACCTTTATTGGTAGTTCCATCCTTTTTCCCTCCTCTCTTTTCTTTGGTACTGCCTACTTCGGTTTCTTCTTTTTTTAAATCCAAGTTAAAGATAGAATATACTTTTTGTTCTGTTGCTCCAAGATAATCTGCTACTAATGGTAATGTACCTTTGACTTGAATTCTCTTTTCCATTTGGCATCACCTCCTTTACTGCAACAAAAAAAGAAACCGAGTAGTTTCTTTAATTTAGCAATAAACTTCGACGCCTAGTGCCATTGCGAACTTAATATATGCATGTTTCTTTAACTCCCTAAAGTTTCTTAAGCACATATGACATTGTGGCATTATTTGTTCATCTGACATTGTCATATCAGTTAAGTATTTAAGATATAAGTATTTCCTTTCATCTTCATCAAGTCTGTTGAAAGCAGATATTATCTTTGTGACATATTCTTCTATTTGTCCTTCTAAAATAATCTTTTTAATAACATAACTTTCAACACTGGAACGAGTATTTCTTACTGATGTTCCACCACCAAATGATAAACCATACTTGGCTGTCATTCTTGGTAGTTGATTTTCTTCTAATCTTAATAATAAAAGTTTGTATAAATTCATAATATTCTTTACTGCATTTTTAGTTTCTACATAATTCACTGACTCAAATATATCGGTCATAAGTTATCCTCTCTTTCTTTTCGATACTACTTGGGTACTGCTAACTACTTTTACTAAAACGCAAAAAGGAAATACTGTTATCTATAGTATCTCCTATATATTTTTACTTGTAACCTATGACTCTCGACATAATTATACAAAATTTGTTCCGTATATTTTGTCGAATTAAGGTATTAAATCGTAATTATTGTATATTTTTGTTTTTTGTAAGTGGTAGTATTCTTAATTGGCATTATTTTAACTATTCTATTTGCATCCATATTTTCAAACACTATGTCATCTATTGAAACTTCAATAGTTTTAACTTTATAGTATTTTTGTAATTCTGTTATAAAATCTGTTATTTCTTTTTTTGTCTTGGTTTGTGATACTAGGATATTTTTGCCATCTTTTTTAATTGTCATATCCATTAGTTGTTCTTTCATCATAAATGCTAGGTTGAATATTTTTTGTTCTCGGAATTTAATATTTGTGATTGTAACTTCTTTTTTCTTGACATCATATTTAATTTCTATTTGATCAATATAATCAGCAACTATAATTCGTTTTTGTTCCTTGTCTAACTGATTCCAGATATCGCTTGCCTGTGAGTAATATAAATCGCTTTGGCGCTTTTGTATTTCTTTAATTGTTGAATAAAGTGTAATATCCATATCTTCAGTAATTCTAACATCTCTTTTAACTTTCTTTTTAATTTCATTATGAATATGGTCTTTCTTTAATGCTGTGTAGCGCATTTCTTCCTGGAAGTCACTTTCGGATATATATCCATCGAAGTAACTCTTTTTAACCCTTGATTCTCGTTTTTCTAATTCTTCGAGCATCTTATTATATTTTTCCTCGTTTTCAGTTATTTGAGTTTGATTTGATATTGGAATTGTTCCAACATCTGCTATCATAAAGTAATCAAGTATCTCATTAAGTTCTTTTACGAATGCTTCTTCTACTAATGGCTCCGGTACATAACCTGCTCCGCCACAACGAGTGCATATATAATAACAGAACTTCTTGCCACTTTTACCTTTACCATTTGTTCCGCCTAGGACATCGTGTCCGCAACATGGACATTTTATTTTTTGCATAAATATATAAGTTTGTTTTCTTCTGTTATGCATTTGATTTTTGTGATACTGCTCTTTTAGTTCATTCCAAGTTTGTTTATCAATGATGGCAGGTGCCTCATATGTACAAATTTCTCCAGTTTCTTCTTCTAGGAATTTGCAATGGTATACTCCTGCATAAAATTCATTATGAACCATTTTCTCGATACCACTTCTTGTAAATTTCTTTGTTCCTGGGTATTCTTCATTTATTATCTCCATAACTTGCCTTGCTGAATTACCCTGTAAGTATAATTCAAATATTCTTCTGACATATGGAGCATTTTCTTCATCTATAATTGTCTTTTTAGGTGTAGCGCTTAACTTATCCCTTGTATATCCAAATGGGATGTTAGGAAAGTTCCCTTTTTCATAAGCTCCTATTAAACCTAATCTTGTTCTTTCAGATATTACATCCAATTCGTATTCACTGTGTGCCGCTTCCATATTGATTTGATATTTACCAACTGCAGTTTTATAATCTAGGTCATTCCACGATGTCACGATTTTGCAGTCATATTTCTTCGCTTCATCAATTAATTTTTGAGTGTTAGCGACACCTCTTACAAGTCTATCTTGACGCCATACTACTACAACATTAATTTTTCCGGTTCTAATATCTTCTAGCAAATTCTGGAAACTTTTTCTTTGCTCGTACTTTTTTCCAGAGACTCCTGGGTCGCCGTATACTGCATATATTTTAAATTCTCGCCTCTCACACAGTTTCCGTAAATCTTTTTCCTGCTCCTCGTAACTGTGTCCTTCTCTCGCTTGGTCAAAGGTTGATACACGTAAGTATATTCCGGCTATCCATTCAGTTGGTTCATTTTTTTTGCATTTTAAAGGTGCCACTACTCATCATCCCCTACAAATGATTTTCTTGGCACCTTATTAATTACTTTATAATTATTTACGATTTTTTTAATACTTCTTTTTTGCGATTTCAATGTTGTTGGTATTTCGTTTGTTCCGACTCGGCGGTAATATGCTTTGTTACCTACGATAGTAATTTTACCTGGTTCTAATTTCATCTAATTTCTCTCCTCTCTAACCTATAGCATTCGCTATTATAACCATTATAACATTTTCTGTTAACAATTCCAGTTCCATCTTTTTAACGGATTTCTAACACTTTTTTAACAAGTTTTTAATGTGTTTCTAACATTTTTCTGTCATATCGGTTTGATTGAGGCGAGGTTCTATGACTCCATTTTTTTAAAAATAATTTACTACCAACTCTCGTAATTTTTGGAACGAGCAACCATTTTTTGTATTGTTTATGAAGAATAATTCTTCATCGTATAAATGCTCTCCATAGTATAAAATTATTACTTCTTTGTCTTTTGATTTCATCAAAATCTTATGTGGGCTGATAGTTGAGAAGTTTGTATTCTTAAACTCCATCATATAGCCATTTAAGTAAGTAATTTCAAGGTTTTTTCTGCTCAAGTACCTATCGCACTTATCTTTGATTTCCTTTGGAAATTCTAGTTTTTTGGTCTTTATTTTCATATCTGATCCTCCTTCTTTGGAGCATCATAAAACCCTGCCTCTTATACAGAAGCAGGGCTACCCATAACCGAACATTTTAGGTGTTCGGATAAAATCTTTCTGGTGGAGGATAAGGGACTCGAACCCTTGACCCTCTGCGTGCAAGGCAGATGCTCTAGCCAACTGAGCTAATCCCCCAAGACAATTAGAATTATAGCATTTAAAAATATAAGTGTCAATTACTAATTTGTCTTTTTTTATAGATTTTCGATTATTTTCATTATTTCTTCTTTATTTTTTACAAATTTACATTTAGATATCACATTTTTATCTTTTAATAAAGCATCTTTCATTCCACTACAACTACCAAATCCACATGATCCACAATTATATCCTGGTAATGCTTTTAATATTTCTTCTTCTTTTTCATTTTTTTCTAAGAAATTATTAAGAAACACTAGTAAAATAGAAATTATAAAAGACATAAGTGTAAATAATATTACTCCTATCATTTTTTTACCTCACAATTTTTACAATTAATACATGTATTAGTATTTTTATTTATTTTATATAATAATAATGTTGTTATTATTAATAATATTAGAAATATATAACTCATATTCTAGCAAATATTAAAGCCATTATTCCAGCTGTTATAAGTGCGATTGGAATACCTTTAAATGACTTAATAATATTATTTGTTTCTAATTTTTCTCTTAATAAAGAGAATATATATAATACTAATACAAACCCTAATGTAGACCCAAGTGAATTTATCATAGATTCTAGTAAATTATAATTCATTTTTATATTTGTGAGTATTATTCCAAATACTGCACAATTAGTAGTTATAAGAGGTAAATATATACCTAATGATTTATATATATCTTTAAAATATCTTTTCATTATAAGTTCATTAACTTGTACAAAAGATGCGATTACTAAAATAAATGTAATAGTTTGTAAATATGTACTATCTGTTGGAATAAGTATATATTTATTTATTAAATATGTTAGTAAAGTTGAAGATAGTACAACAAAACTAGTACATATTCCCATAGATAGTGCATTCTTTTCTTTATTAGATGTTCCAAGAAATGAGCATATACCTAAAAATTTATTTAATATTACGTTTTCTGCAATTAAAGCAGTTATAAATATAGAACTCATACTTCTTTTCCTTTCTTAATTGAATTAATAAATCCAATTATTATTCCAAGTAATATAAATGCTCCACCACTTGTTAAAAATAATTTATTTGGAAAAATATTACCATTAAATATTCTTATTACCTCTTTGTATCCAGTCAAAGATGAGATATCATTCATTAAAGTTAATGTGCCATTACCAAGTACTTCTCTTAATAATCCTATAATACTTATTGCTACTAAGTATCCTATACCACATTTTAATGCATCTTTTAAACTATTTATAACTTTATGTTTTGATGCGTATGATAATGCTCTTCCTAAAATAATACAATTAACTACTACTAATGGTAGATATATACCAAATGAATCATATAGTGGTTTTGAATATCTACTTAAGAATATTTCTATAATAGTTACTAAAGTAGATATTATAATTATATATACTGGTATTCTAATTTCATTATTAACATATTTTCTTATTAAAGATACGATTAAATTTGAAAGAATTAGAATAATCATAACTACTAATCCCATCATATAACTCTTTTCAAATGTTGTTGTTACAGCAAGTGTTGAACATAAACCTAAAACTAATACAAATACTGGATTTTCTTTAAATAAATATTTAAATATTTTCATAGATACCTCCAAGTAATAAATAGAAGAAGTGCACATATAAATCCTGTTAGAGTAAGAACTATTATTGATTTAATATTTTTCATTTTGCCTCCTCTATTTTTACTTTTTTAACTATATTTTTAAGAGCATTAGATGAATATGTACTTCCTGATACTGCATCTAATTTGTCTATATTATTTTGATTTTGTATTACTTTATAGATGTAATTATTTTTTTCTATTTCATTCCATTGTGTTTCATCTTTACTATCTTTTATAATTATTGATTTAATATTTTTATCTTCTACTTCTACATCTGCTTTTATAAGTCCCCATCCTTTAGATGTAACTTCATATATTTTTTTATTTCCATCTTCTTTTACTTCTAATATATTTACTTTAGAGTCTAATTCACTTACATTAGAACTATTTTTATCTAATTTATGAGTAATATTTAAAATAGATATAATTATTATTAATATAAATGTTATTACTATTATAATTATATTTCTAATATTATTTCTTGCTTTAATTCCAATTTTATCGAATAATGGCACGAGCATATTCATAAATAATATACTAGTCATTACACCTTCTGGATATGGTGTTAAAAATCTTAATAAAACTGTAAGAATACCTAACGATAGTCCATGTAATATTTGTCCAATTGTAGTTAATGGGCTTGTAACTGGATCTGTCGCCATAAATACTGCACCAAATAAAAGCCCTCCACTTAATATATGAAATAATGAATACCATACTCCTGCATCTATGTATTTAGATATTATAAATGTTAGTATAAATACTGTAGTTACATATATTGTTGGAATAATCCATTTTATAGTTTTAGTAATTACTAAATATATAAATGATATTATGATTAATAACTTTGATACTTCTCCTATCGCACCAGGTATATTTCCTACAAATAAATTAAATAAATCACCAAATGGAGATACTATATTTTCAAAACTGCCTGTATAATTAAAATTCATCAAATTAGATAGTGGAGTTGCGCCTCCAATTGTATCTAATTCATAAGCATTAAATGGACTTCCCATTAAGTTAGAATATGATGCACTTATAAATAAGTATCCAAGAAGAGCTGGATTAAATATATTTTGACCAAATCCACCAAATAACATTTTACCAATAATACTTCCAGTAAAAGAGCCAAATGAAACTAACCAAAGTGGAATATTTGGTGGAAGCACTAATGCAAGCAATATTCCTGATATTATTCCAAAAGATCTATATGATTCATATAAACTTGTTCTTAAATCATTTTTTAATACAATTTTATAATATAAAGTCTCTGATATAAATGATGTTAAAGCACCTACTATTATCATAAATAATGGATGTAAACTCTCAATAAATCCTTTTGAGGCATAAGAATATACTATTACACTATTTTTAAAAATAGCAAAGCAAATTATAGGAGTAAGGGCTATTAAAAATCTAGTCATTATTTTACTAGTACTATCATTACTCTTTATATGTGGACCATTTTCTTTTATAAATTTCATTCTTTCACCTTCTTTTTAGCTATTTTAACCGCATCTCTTAGTCCTAACTTTGAAGGACATACATAAGAACATAGTCCACATTCAACACATAATTCTGGATTTAATTCTTTTAATTTTTCTTTATTATTAACATTTTTATATATAAAAGCAGGACATATTTTAGCAGGACATACTTTTATACATCTTCCACATCCCATACATTCATTTATTTCATCCTCTGTATCACTTATTATAGTAACTGCACCTAAAGCACTTGTAACTATTAAATTATCTCCACCAATAGCATTACCCATCATTGGTCCACCAGCTATAAATTTTAAATTTTCCCCTTTATACTCACCTATTTCTTTAATAACGGTAGATATATTCGTACCTATCTTAACAAGTATATTAATAGGAATAGAAAATCCCTCTCCACTAATAGTTACTATTCTTTTACTAATACCTCTTTGATATTTTAAAGCTTTATAAATTGAATATATAGTAGAAACATTATTTACTACAACTTTTACTTCACTAGGAAATCTATCATATTCTATACCTAATACTTTCTTTACTAAAAATCTTTCCCATCCAGCAGGATATATGTTTTTAACTGGTTCAAGCACTATATCATTGTAATTTTCTATATATTCCATAAATGCATCTCTTACAATAGTATTATTTTCTTTATAAGCAATAAAACATTTCTTTATATTATTTATCTTCATTATAGCGGTAATACTATCTAAAATAGTTTCTGCTTTTAATTTACAAAGCATTAAATCTGCAGTTAAATATGGTTCACATTCTACTGCATTTACTATTAAGATTTCTACTTCACCTTTATACTTTAAAAATGTAGGAAAATCACTACCACCCATACCTTTTATTGCACATTTCCTTAATAATTCTACAAATTCTTCTTTAGTATATTTAGTTATATCAGAAACGATATTCTTTTTTACTAAAGTCTCTTTCATATCATTTGCAATAACAACTGTATCTACCATTTCCCCATTTTGATATAAACACTTTTTGATATCTACAACTGTTCCACTTACAGGTGAAAGTATAGGAAAATCTAAATCCTCTCTTTTTCCAATTATCGAACCTTTTTTTACTTTTTTGCCTGCTTTAGTAAGACAAGCACATATAGTATTTCCATTCATTAAAGGCACATAAACTCTTGAAGGATTACTAAAATCTACTATTTCAGAAGAAATTGACATTTCTTTTTTACCATCTAATTTTAATCCACTCATAAATACCCTCCTATCATAACAATAATAGCATTTTTTCACCTAAAATAAAAGATAGAATTAATTCTATCCTATAAATTTCTTTCTCTTATAAATATCTACATGCTCTGGCATATATATTTCAAACATAGTTTCTTCTGTAACTTTTATGAAACATAATCCTTCTATAACTAAATCCTCTTCTGGTTTTATTTTTATCTTTGTTTCTTCTAAATTCATATATTTATCATTTTTACTTCCTGCTTTATCTATTTCTACTTTATTAGAAATATAAATCGATATATTAGATTCATTCAATACATTTATTCTTCCTATATCATTTAGAATTAAAGAAGTTTTATCTTTTACTTGATAAATTCTTGGGTTAATTTCTTCTTTAACATTTATATTTTTTACTACTTCCATAGGTAAATAATTAGTAATATCGCCATCATTTATTATTCCAGGAGTATCTAGTAATGTTAAATCCCCATTAATTGTTATAGATATAACATTAAGTGTAGTAGAAGGCATACAACTAGTAACTATAAAATTAGTATTATCTGTATAATTTTTAATCATTTTATTTATAAAAGTACTTTTACCAGCATTACTATTTCCTAAAACATATACTTCTTTACTACTTTTATATTTCATGATTAACATAAGTAATTCATCTATATTATAATTCTTATCACTACTAATTAACATTACTTCTTTATATTTTGGATACTTAGTTTTAAAATATTCTATAAGTTTATCCTTATTAACACTTTTAGGAAGAATATCTGCTTTAGATATAACTAATATAGCTTTTGAAAAAACTTTAGAATAAATGTAATCCATATTACCCATATTAAATAAATCTACTATATGAATTACTAATTCATTTTGTAAAAATATATTTTTTATTATATTTCTATAATATGAATTAGATTTATTAGTAACTTTATATTCACCATAATGTTTTAATCTAAAACATCTTCTACACATTACAGTATTCTCAAATACTTTTGGATTAACGTACCCATCGTCATATGGTTCTTCACATTGTAATTTAATTCCACACCCAATACAATACTTATTCATAATAATTACCTCTTCTAAATAACTTTCTTTTTTCAAGTTTCTTTATTTTAAAGCTTTCTCTTACTCTATTACATTTTGTCCATATAGGTTCTTCTTTAGAAATTGGATTTACAAGTACACTGAATATTCCAACTCTATTACCACCAAATATATCAGTTATAATTTGATCACCTATTATAGCCACTTCACTTTCCTGATATTTATATTCAGTAAGTACTTTTCTAAATTTTTTCTCACTTGGTTTTCTTGATGACGCTGAACAATCGACTTCTAACATTTTTTTAAAAGGAGATACCCTCTTTTTATTTGAATTAGAAAATATTATTACTTTAAATCCCATATCTTTTAATCTTTCAATAAAATCTTTTAATTTTCTTGAAGGATTTTTTCTATAATATGGAACCAAAGTATTATCTAAATCAAATAATATACATTTTATACCAAATGATTTTAATTTTTTATAATCTATAGAATAAATATCTTTTTTATACATATCTGGTTTATATAACTCTATCATACTATACCTCTTATATAGAGTATACTATATTTTTTTATAAATAAAAAGTAAGTTAATAAAAAAATATGAAATTATGTGACTTTTCAGCGAAAATGTCGCTATATTGAAAAAGATTTTTCAGTGAAAATGTCCACTTATTGAAATAGTATAAAAACTATTTCTTTTTTTGTTTAATTTTCAGTAAAAATGTCTCTATTTTTTTGTATAATCAATAT
>JAFVCY010000069.1 GCA_017478805.1 Clostridia bacterium | reverse complement strand
CAAAAAAAAAAAAAAAAAAAGAAGCCACTTACGACTCCTTTAAAATTACATTTTTAAAATATAGTATCCAAAAATTGCTACAAAAGCAAGTAAAATACAACCAGCTACCACAAATACTGTCCCTATATAATTCTTTCCATCTGGACTTTTTACAACATATACTCCAACTAAAATTAGAATTAATGATATAACTGCCATCAAATACATAATTATAGTAAATTCAGATTTTAGTGCAGCATTTATTGATGTATCAAAACTAGTATTCATAGTCCTTACATCATCTTTTACACTATCTGATATATAGTTATTATTAATTAAATTGTTATATACAAGTTCATACTCACCAGACTTTGCATTCGTAGCATTCTTTAAAGAATTAATTGACATTGCATATGGAATAAGCCCAATAGCTGCTACAATTGTTAAAGCAAGTAAAATCACAATTATAATAACAGTTGCTTTCTTCATATATCTTCCTCCTATGTATACATAATAAGTTTAACATGTAAAAAAATTTTTTTCAATACATTATTCGACATTTTTTAACATTTCTTTAAATTTATTTATATCTATAATCTCTACACCTAACTCTTCAGCTTTTGAACGCTTACTTCCTGCATTTTCACCTGATAAAAGCAAAGACGTTTTTTTAGATACAGAAGATGAAGCTTTACCTCCATTTTCCTCTATAATCTTAACCAAATCATCTCTTGAATATTCATCAAAAGAACCAGTTATGCATATTGTTTTTCCTTCTAAAGCATTTGATACTAGACTCTTTTTACTTCCTTTTAAATTAACACCTGCTTTTTCAAGTTTAGAAATAATTTCATGAGTTTTCTCTTTTTTAAAGAAATTATAAACGCTCTCCGCCATTACCTCTCCAAAATCATCAAGTGCTGAAAGCGCTTCCTTACTTGCTTTTTCTATACAATAGATATCATCATAACTTTCACTTAGAGTTTTAGCAGCTTTTTTACCGATATTCCTTATTCCTAGTCCAAACAAAAGCTTATCTAAAGAGTTAGACTTTGTTCTTTCTATAGCATTTAGTAAGTTCTTAGTAGACTTTTCTTTAAAATTATCAAGTCCATATATATCTTCATACTTAAGATAATATATATCTGCCATATCCACTATTTTATTTGTATCTATTAATCTTTCAATTATACTCTCACCAAGTCCTGATATATCCATGCAATCTCTAGATGCAAAATGCACAATACTCCTATATAGCGTAGCTGGGCACTCACTATTTATGCATCTCAAATCAACACCTGACTCTTCCTTTTCTACCTTTTCATGACATACTGGGCAAAGAGATGGTACTACATATTTTATAGAACCTTCCTTCCTTTTTTCTAAGACAATATGGTCTAGCTCTGGTATTACATCACCTGCTTTTTGAATTACACATGTATCTCCTACCCTTACATCCTTTTCTTGTATAAAATCAAAATTGTGAAGTGTTACACTAGAAATAGTTGAACCTGCGACTTTAACAGGTGTAAGTTTTGCCATAGGTGTTAATTTTCCCGTTCTTCCAACTTGCACTATTATATCCTCTACCATTGTTTCTTTCTGCTCTGGTGGATATTTGTATGCAATTGCCCATTTAGGTACTTTTATTGTTGTGCCTAATTCATCTCTAACCGATAGATCATTTATCTTTACAACTGCGCCATCAATATCATATTTTAGTTCATCTCTTAAACTACCAATTCTTTTTATTTCTTCTATTACTTCTTCTTTTGTTTTACAAACAGTTGAAATATCTAATGTATGAAGTCCTAATTTTTTTGAGTACTCAAGACTTTCACTATGTTTAGTAAATTTTCTTGTTGTGCATTTTTGGACATTAAACACAAAAATATCTAGATTTCTATGTTTTACTAAATTTACATCTAACTGCCTTAATGTACCAGCTGCTGCATTTCTTGGATTAGCTAAAGTCTTTTTACCTTCTTTTTCAAGTTCTAAATTCAACCTTTCAAATTCTTCTCTTGGAAGAAAAACCTCTCCTCTTACCTCTATAGTATCATTCATATTTATAGTCTGTGGTATACTTTTTATACACAAGATATTTTCAGTTACATCTTCACCAATATTCCCATTTCCTCTAGTTGAGCCTCTAACTAATTTTCCATTTTCATATTCAAGCGAAACAGATAAGCCATCTATTTTAGTTTCTACTACGTATTCTAAGCTTCTCCCTAAATCATTTTCAATTTTATCAATAAACGCAGTAACATCTTCTAAAGAAAACACATCCTGAAGACTTTGCATTGGAACGCTATGTACAACCTCACTGAATATCTTTTTATTATTTCCACCAACTACCTGAGTAGGCGAGTCACTATCTACAGACTCTGGATACATTTTTTCAAGCTGTTTTAATCTTTGAGTAAGTTTATCATACTCATAATCTGAAATTTCAGGCTCATCATTTTCATAGTATAATTTATTATGGTATTTTATTTTTTCTCTTAGCTCTTTTAATTCTTGCATGTCTTTTTCTTTTGTATTTTCTGAATTTTCAAAAATATTAAATTGCTCCATTTTGCACCTCTTACTCTTTAAAATCTACCTCAACATTTCCTATTCCACCAGAAATATTTACAATACTTTCTCCATCTCCAAACCAGTAACTTTCTATTGCTTTAGTTCCATAAATATTTACTGTTCCTAGACCTTTTTCAGCGTTTATACTATATGCCTCTTTATCTCCAAGAAGAGTTAGTTTTAAGTTTCCCACTCCTGCTTCAATTTCACTTATACCTGTAAGTTTTGAAGTAATTTCTGCATTTCCTACTCCAAGAGTTAGATTTAAATTATTAATTGTTCCTGAAAGTATAGTAATTTTTCCAGCACCTGCTTCTATATCTGCGCTTTTGGATACATTAATATTGTTTATAGTAGTATCACCTGCTCCTATTTTCATTTTTATAGTATTTAAGTTAAAGTTTCTTGGAATAGTTATAACTACAGTGCTTGTTTCTTTTTCTAATACTACAGAGCTGTGGTCTCTTTCAGTTACTTTTAAAACATTATTCTCTATTTTACTATCAACATACCTATTATTTGTGTTAACTGCAAAAAAATCTCCCTCTTCAAATTTTAAAATAGCTTCTCCTACTTCTATATCAAACTCTGTTGCTGTCTCATTTTCATATATTTGACCTATAAGGGAATCTAAGACTTTTGTGTCATTTCCTACTGCTGAAGAAATTAATCTTAACACTACAATTATTATGATGATTATAAGGACTGCAAAAATTATTAGTGTAAAAAGTCCTATTCCATTTTTACTTTTTTTCATTATCATTTACCTCCAAACTCCAGATATATTATATAATAAAGGAATATTTGTTTCAATAGAAAAAAGATAAAATATATGTCAAAATTTGCAAAAGTATAGTATCTTAATAGTAAATTTATTACACAAATAATATCAATTCTTAGCTTACGCACCTTATATATTTTATAAATTGCTATACATACTAGTTTATTTATTATCACTACTAGAAAAATATATTCAAACTGCACGCTAAATAATCCCCAAAAGCAAATTATACTTTGGAGGATTATCTATTATATTATTTAGCCTTTACAATCTCTAGTCCATTTTTTTCTTTATTTACTTTAAAAGAGACTTTATCTTTTTCTTTCACTTTACCGTTTACAATGCTGCTAGCAAGAAGATCCTCTACATTTGTCTGAATAGCTCTTTTAAGTGGTCTTGCACCGTATACTGGTTCATACCCCACTTTTGCAATATACTCAATAGCCTCTTTATCAAAAGAAATATCAATATTTTTCTTTTCTACTCTTGTCTTGAGCTCATTAAGAAGTTTTTCAGTTATTTGTATAATATCGTCTTTTGACAGCTTTCTAAACACTATTATTTCATCGAGCCTATTTATAAACTCAGGCTTAAATTGCTTTTTAGCTTCAGACATAACAGACTTCTTTATTTCTTTATAGTCCTCTTTTTCGTCAGTATTTTTATTAAATCCCATCTTACTTTTATCTGTTATATCTTTTGCACCAATATTTGATGTAAGTACAATTATCGTATTTTTAAAATCCACTTTTCTACCAGTAGAATCTGTAAGCACGCCCTCATCTAATATTTGAAGTAGGATATTATACACATCAGAGTGTGCTTTCTCTATTTCATCAAAAAGCACAACTGAATATGGGTTGTTTCTTACTTTACTAGTAAGAAGTCCATCCCCGCATATCAAAACCTACATACCCAGGGGGAGCACCTATAAGTTTAGACACGCTATGTGGCTCCATATATTCTGACATATCAAGCTTTATAAGTGAATTATCCCTTTCAAAAATATTAGAAGCTAGTGCCTTTACAAGTTCAGTCTTACCAGTACCTGTAGGACCTAAAAACAAAAATGTTCCAACTGGCCTATTTTCATCTTTTATACCTACTCTTGCCCTTATTATAGCTCTGCAAAGGCTTGATACTGCCTCATTTTGACCAATAATCCTTTCCTTTATTTTTCCTTCTAGCTGTTTTAACTTTTCATTTTCTGCCTTGTTTATCTTATTTACCGGTATTTTAGTCATAACAGATATAGCCTCATATATATCGTTTACATCAAGTTTTAGCTTATTTTTTTCCATATTTTTACTTGTTTCAAATATTTTCTCCTTAATTTTATCCTCTTCTATTTTAAGCTTTGCTGCCTTTTCAAACTTTTCTGATATTATAGCTTCCTCTTTCTGTTTATTTAGCTTATCAAGTTTTTCTTCTAAACTAGCTGTCTTACTATTTTTTCCATTTGACATTATTTTCTTCTTTGATGAAGCCTCTTCTAAAACATCTATTGCTTTATCTGGTAAAAACCTATCCGTGATATATCTTTTACTAAGCTCTACCGCAGATTTTATTGCCTCTTCAGTTATAACTATATTATGATAATCTTCATACATTCCCTTAAGTGATAAAAGAATCTTTTCTGCTTCTTCTAGTGATGGCTCATCAATTTTCACAACTTGGAATCTCCTATCAAAAGCAGAATCCTTTTCTATATGCTTCCTATATTCTGAAATTGTAGTTGCACCAATTATCTGAAGCTGAGAAGTTGAAAGCACAGGCTTAATAATGTTTGCTGCATCCATAGCACCTTCTGCACTACCTGCACCAATTATATTGTGAATCTCATCTATAAATAATATAATATTGCCTGCTTTTTCAGTTTCAGATAAACATTTCTTAAGCCTATCTTCAAAATCCCCTCTATATTTTGCACCTGCCACCATTTGTGAAATATCAAGAGACATTATTTTCTTATCTTTTAACTCTTTTGGTACCTTGCCTTCTACTATTTTTTTAGCAATACCTTCAACAAGCGCAGTCTTTCCAACTCCTGGCTCACCTATTATCAATGGATTATTTTTATTTTTTCTAGTAAGTATCTGAAGAGTTCTTTCCACTTCACTTTCTCTTGCAATTACATCGTTTATCTTATTTTGCTTTGCTAGTTCATTTAGGTTTGTAGAATAAATATTAAGTGTTGGTGTAAAATCTACATCTTGAGAATCATTTTGAGACATTTTTATTCCTACTGGAGATTCTTCTGAAATTACGTTCATGAGGTCAACAAATATTTTTTGTGGGTCAACTTCAGCATCAATTAGTATTCTAATTGCAATACAGTCTACCTCTCTCATAAGTGAAAGTAAAATGTGTTCTGTACCTATATAATTGTGCTTCATTCTCTTTGATTCTCTTTCACTTTGCTCTAGCACCTTTTTTACCTTTGGAGTATAATCTATCTTCTCATTTTGAATAGTTGTCATTATACCATCTATTCTAAATATTTCATCTCTTACGTGTTCTTCAGTTATATTTTGTTTCTTTAGTATCTTGCTAGCTAATCCTTCACCTTCTGCAACTAGACCATATAGCAGATGCTCTGTACCTATAAACGAGTAATTATTAATAGTTGCAAACTCCTTTGCAAGATTTAAAGCTTTTTCAGCTCTACCTGTAAATTCGTACATACTTCCTCCTTTACCTTATAATCAATTTATATTATATCAAAGGAACAATTTGCTTTCAATACATTTTACATTTTATGACATTTTTTAGCACTAGATTTTAATTTAGAGGAACAAGATGTGACTAAATAATAATAAAGAAATGATTTTAGGGATTTTTCAAAATAAAAGTTACAATTAAGAATTTAGTGTAATATAATATCTAAACTACATATAACAATACAAATATTTGTCGAAATATGTAATAAATCATCTAGTTTTGTCGAATTAGATAGAATACTTAATTTACTATTTACATCATCAAAAAATTCTGATATCATAAAGTATTGAATATATAATTTCAATGCATAAAAAAGTTATAGATGTTAAAACTATAGCTGAAATATTAAATAAAACTGAAGAAGAATTAAATGAAATAATTTCTAAAAATTAAAATTCTAAAAAAAAAAAAAAAAATGAAGATAAGAAAAAAAGGCAGTATATATATGTATATATCGCCTTTTTTATATACTAACAGTTTACAAAACCAACTAAAAATTGTAACTTATATTTTTGAAAATAATAATAGTGTCAATTTTTGTTATCATATACAGTAGAAAAAATATAAAGAAATTATATAAAGGTATATTATAGTAAAAACAGATGAACATATATCACCTTCATCTGTTTTTTATTACTGTTATTATTACTTACTATTATTCAAATTCTCAGTTATTGTAGGCCAAATATCAGACGTTTCAAATCCTATTCTCCAAGCAGAGATACCTGCTAGTGAATACTTATTAATTACATCTACTCTATTTTTCATAGAAGTTGCATCCTCTACCCACATTTTATACACATTACTTCCTCTTGTATATTCAAAATAATTTTGCCTTGTTTCCTCGTTATATGTAAGCTCTAAAGAATTTTGAACAATATAATTTGCTGCTTGACTCATTGTATATACAGTAGTTTGAGGCCTATCTTCTCCCGCTTTTTCAGTCCAAAGTCTTGTATAGAATGGAACACCTAAAATTATTTTATTTTCAGGTATCTTTGAGTCTTCAATTAAAGATTTAACATTATCTTCAACCCATGCAACAGATGATACACTACCGCTTGTTTCTGACCATGAACCATTTTGGTCATACCCCATAAGCACAACATAATCTGCAGCCTCACCAATACCTGCTCTATCAATATAATTTGTAAAGTATATGTCAACTGATAAAGTCTTAGATATCTTTCTCATAATAGGAGCAAGCTCACGTATAAACTGAGTGTACATATCTTTATCTTCTTGCTTCATTTGCTCAAAGTCAATATTTATTCCATCTAATTTATCTCTTTCTATTACAGCTATAATATTTTTTATTAATTTTTCTCTTGCAAGCTCACTATTCATTATAGCTGATGTATCTTTAGATGAGTAATTAGCACTATCTATTCCATTTGTAATTATTGGCCAAACGTTATACCCATAGCTATGAGCAAGTTCTACATAACCACTTGAAATCTTTCCTGAAACTTCTCCTAGTGCGTTAGATATTTCGTATGTTGTAGGAGATACAGTATTTACTCCCTCTATATTATTCTTTTGAAGAACACTAACTACGCTATCATACTGCCAAAACATTACTACTTTTTTAGCATCAACTATTTCTTCATTTTTTTCTTCCTTACTTACTGAACCATTTACATCAAAATCAACAGCGTCTTTAAATATATAACCTACATTTCCAGCACTACTTCTTATCTTGTACCACCTATTATGTTTTAGTGCTTCATCATATACCACTACATCATCATCTCTTTTTAATGTTTGCAAAACATCGGATTTTGTAGTTATATCTGAGAAAATAGGTATATTGTTATATATCACTTTTGAAGTATCAATTCCAAGCTTATCGATGCTTACCATTTTATTTTCACTATTATATGAAAGTGTTAAATCATAGTAGTCAAGTAAATCTGTAAGTGGTAAAAATACTACACCATCTATTTTTTTCACACTATGCTTTATTTCTTTTTCCTCTAAGTTTACACTTTTAACATTTGAATCTACTTTTAACTTTACCACATTATCATGGTTTGTTATAATAACTTTCTGTGATGCTTCATCAAAACACAAAGTGCTATCCACTGTTTTGTAAAAAGTACTAAATGCTACATAGATACATGAATCCTCTACAAAAGCTTTATGTTTTTCATCTAAATCAGTATTTTCTCCAAAAATAACTAAGGTATCTACAGACTCACTTATAGCTATTGGTTTATACATCACAAATAACATTACTCCAATTAAAAGTGCTCCAAATAACACTACTAATATATATCTAATTATTTCTTTTAACATATATCCTCCACTAATTATTATTACTCAAAATTTAGTTATTAAGTAACATTTTTTATTACATTTTTCGACAAGTAAATTATATAATAAAGTTAGGATAAAATCAATAACCAATATTAAATGTTACAAATATATTATGCAAAAAAGAAATAAAACGCTAAATAACAAGAAAAAATAGATGCTAAAATTGCTACATCTATTCATATCTATTACATATTATATCAATTATATAACTACTTTAATATTTTTAAATAGTTACTTTAAATACATAATGCATGTAAACCTTCCAGAGTTTTCTTTTTCCTTCCTATATGAGTGAAATTTATCATTTTCACAAACTGTACAAATATTTATATCTATTATATTTTCTTCCTTTATTCCTAAATTTTTCATTATTGTTTTGTTTAAGAGCGTAGCATCTATGTTATACTTTTGAACGTCATTTTCTTTTCTGCCTAGCTTTATTATTTCGTTAATATTATCCAAATATTTATATTTCTCATAAAACATACTCCTTACATCATCTTGTACTTCAAAATGACACGCTCTTATTGTAGGTCCAATTATACATACTATATCTTCATTTTTAGAATTAAATCTTTCATTCATAAATTTTAATGTTTCAGATATTATTCCATTTAGAGTTCCTTTCCAACCAGAATGAACATTTGCAATTACATTTTTTACTGGGTCATAAAACCCTACTGGCATGCAGTCTGCAAATACAAGTGATGTCATTATTCCTTTTTTATTAGTAACTAAAGCATCTACATTTTGCATATTTAGCGGCCAAAGTCCAGAAGCAGACTCTACTTCTTTTACATTTATACTATGTGTCTGCTTTGGAACTACAAAGCCCTTTACTCCAAAACTTTTACAAAGATTATTATATTTTTCTTCTATTTCCTTAAAATTATCCTCTTTTTTCTTAAAGTCATGAGGTTTTAATGAGAACATACACTCAAGATTCTTATACTTTTCAAGTTCTTTTATTTTTATATACTCAAAGTTATCTTTTTTTTCGTATATTATGCTACCTTCCATTTTTATCACCTATCATTATTTTACTATACAATTTTGGAAATTTAAAGAGAAAAAATTGAAAAAAAGAAAAAATATATTTTATTACAATTAATAGCCAGCACGTACTTTTTGTGCTGGCGTATCTTTTATTTAAAATTTATATCCACATTTATTGCAAAACTTTGCATCGCTTGAACATATAGTTCCACAAGTTGGGCATACTCTTTCAACTTTTACGTTTTCTGCCTCCTTCTTCTCTTCTTTCTTTTTGAATTTTAGAGGTGTTTGTTTTTCACCACATTTTTCGCAATATGCACTTGTAAGCGGAATTATTTCACTACATTTTTGACACTCTCTTAAGTCTTTACTTGCAAGATATTCTTTGTTCATTTCTGCAAGCTCATTATTCATCTTATCTATTTTTTTACACTCTTTAGTTAAATCTTTATCTACATCTTCACCTTTTTTATATGTTTCATAAACAGCCTTTCCTATTTCTGTATACATATTATTTACTTCTTCTTCCTTGTCTGATATAGCCATTTTTATTTTAGCGCCTTCAAACATTTTACCTGATTTGTCAGCAATAACTTTGTAGGTATCTACAACTCCATCTCCAACTTTTTGAGAAATTGTATTTACTTTATCCATAAATCCCATAATAATCACTCCTTATACTTTACATCCTTATGATATCATAAATTAACTCTTTTTTCAATAATTATATTTTATATTATATGTAAATATCTAAAAAATTATTATTTTTCAAAAGGAAAATGGCACGCACTTTTAAAATAAAAGAACATGCCTAAATTATTTATTTTATTTCATCTGAAAAATAGAATTTAGCTATTTTTTGCTCGTTAAAGCTAACAAGCTTTAGTATTTTGTTATACTTATCATTTTCCTTCTTGTCAAGCACAGTTATATCTGCTAATTTTTTTACATAATCATATGGCTCAGCACCCTTTATATTACTGCATACTATAAATGGTATGTAATATTTAAGCAATTCTTCCTTTTCAGGTGTAAAGAAGTCTATTATTGCTTTTGAGCTTAAATTTACTTCAAATTCTTTTAAACTCAAGTAATCCTTATTAAGTCTAGGACTATGTGCAACGAATAAATCATCTGTTATCATGACTAGCATTGCTATATCAAATAGTACAATGTCTGCAATAAACCCTAAATTACTTCCTGCAAATATTAGAAGAAGTAATACAATTGCGTTTGAAAATATAAATTTAGCAAATACGTTTACTGTTATGCTATCTGTCATCTCTATTTTTGTTTTATTTACTTTGCACTTTATTCTTTCAAATACCAGTATAATCATCCTTACAAGCATTGTGAAAAGAATTAATAATGCATCAATTTTTATAACCCATACACACCAATTAGCAATATTTACTCCAAAATCCTTAAAGAAGCTTTCTGCATCAAATTCGGAGAACAAATGAAGTACAAAAAATATACAAACAAGTATAAAGAAAAAGTTATCTATTATTTTGTTCTTCTTTGGTACTTTCACAGTATTTGCACCAAGCATTTCTAATCTTCCCTTTATACGTCTTTTTAAAATAGCGCATCTACCATCAATTTTTGATACTTCATCATTTAGCACAACTTGATTTTTTCCATTAAAAACTATGCTAAGGACATTTTCCTCTTCCTCTGAAAGTGAGGAGAAATCAGGATTTAATATATTTAGTGTATATATATTTATAATTTCTCCATCTTCAGATGTTCTTTTTATATTTATATCCACAATGTCTTTTTGCACCAGTCCTACAAGTGTCCCAATAATGTCTCTTGGCATAAGACCTCTTTTTTGAAGAATACATGAACATATAATTGGTCCATGTTTCTTCAAAAGTTCTTCACCAGGAACTGTTATTATAGGTACATATTTTTCTTTATTATACTTAAATAATAATATCAAAAAATTTACAAGCAGTATTACAGATAGCACTACTGCGCTTAATATAAAAAATATATTTAATTCATTCATATTTCAATCCTCTTAACCTATATTATCTACTTCTTCCTTGACTTTTTGTATTTAAATTCTTTTCATCAACTTTTGATATAATCTTATTATCCCAGTTAACGTTTTCATCAGAGTTTACCAAATCACTTAGTGCCTCGAAATATGACCTATTTTGTCTTTGAGCTTTTACTTCTTGCACAGGTGCAACCTCTCTTTGCATTGTAACTTGCTGAGCAGGCTCTTCTTCTCTTTCTACAGTTTGCTCATTTACTGGCATCATTTCATAACATCCAGAATTTATTAAAGCACCTGAAATATTAAATAATGTATCTGAAAGTCTTTCAAAGTTCTTGTCATCTTTCCTATTTCTAAAGAAGTCGATTATTCTGTTTCCTGATACTCTTCCGGCATTTCTTTCAGACTCTGCAAAGCGAAGTTGTTTTAAAAGACTTCCTTCAAGCACTGATATTTCTTCTAAAGAAAGTTCTCCTTTTTGAATTTTAGAATAACATGAATCTGCAGATGAAATTAATGCTTCTTTTGCGTCTTGAGTTAAACCTGCAAAACCATTTCTTGGATCCCTTAAAAACTTACCGTTTCCAGTGATTTCGTTTCTTATAGCATCAAAGTTCTCTTTTCCAACTACCTTCTCTATTACTCCTAATGTATAGTCATCCATGTTCTTCATCTCAATATCTGCAGCCTTTGCACTTTTTCTAAACACGTCTCTAATTAGTCTTCTTTGACTAAATGAAAGTGGTATAGGGTTTTGAACAATAGCTTCAAAGTTTTGAGATATTTCTGAATACCTTCCTAAATTTGACATTGATTCCCAAATATGCCCATTTCCAACTATTGCATTTACGTTTTGAGCCAAAATAGCGTTATTATCTATTCTAGTTGTAGGAAGTGAGTTACTTTGTATTACTTGTGATCCTGGTACCATACTATTTATCATTGGTGACTGCGGTGCTACTTGTGTTTGCTGCGATACTTGCTGACTCGCCTTTTGTGAACTTTGATCTATCTTTTCATTTGATTTATCTTTTTCTTCATTTGGCATAACTTTATTCTCTGGTACTACACTTTCATTTTCATTAGTTATTGAAGTACTATCTATATTATTATCTACTACTTGAGGTTCTAAATCATCAAATGGTACTTCACTTCTACCATTAATATCAAGCTTTATTCCTTTTTCAAATAGATTCTTTCTAACATTATCTGCAGTTTCTAAATAACTTTCTTTTCCTTTGTTATATTTTTCTTTTAATTCTGAAATTTCTGCTGTCTTCTCATCTAATCTTGATTTTAACTTATCTAAATCTAAACCGAATGTAGCCTTTTTTAGCTTTACATCTACATCATATAATCTATCTTGAAGCTCATTTCTCTTTTTATTAAACTCTACTACTTCTACGTCTCTTCCTTCTTTTAATGCTTGCTTAGCCTTTTTTTCTAACTCATTAATTTCTCTTTCTAAACTTGTTTTTTCTGCATTTAATATTTCTGCTTCTGCAATACTTATAATTATCTTTTCCTTTTCTTCTTCTGCTTCTTTTATTTCACTTTCCATTTGTTTTAGAAGTTTTGCGCCTGCTTTAATTGCCTCTTTGTACAAAGGTACTATTTCTTCTTTCTGTTTCTTTACATTTTCAAGTATTGGATTTATTTCATCTGCAAATTTTTTCTTATCTGCTTTTTCTAATGATTCATAGATAAATTCTATTCTTTCACTTATATTTTTTCCTTCTAATTTTATTCCATGAATTTCAGCATAACTTTCTAAATAACTATTTAGATTATCTTCTATTTCAGTCAATCTTTCCTCAATTTCATCATATTTTTTAGAAAATTCATTTACATTATTATTAATACTTTTTCCATTATCAATATTATCTACTTGCTCTGTATTTATATTCTCACTAGTATCCACAGAATAAAATACTTCTTCCGGTGAATTTTTTTCTGTATTTATTTCTTCTCTAGTAGTATTTACCTCTACATTATACTGAACTTCATCATTTCTAGCTTTTTCTTTAGGCTTATCCTTTTTATCTTTATCTACATCTTCATTTCCATTTTTTTCTTTAGTTTTACTCTTACTCTTTTTTTCATCATTTTTCTCTGCATTTTTTGTTTTGTCTGCCTTATCACTATCTTTAGCTTTTCCTTTTTCATTCTTACTTTTCTTTTGTTTATCTATCTGATAAAATCTATTAACCTTTTTATCATGAAACATTTTAGTAGACTTCTGAATCAAATTCCAAATTTTATCTTTATCATCTTGGGAAGCTGCATTTTCCGCTAAAAGATATGCTTCATTAAGTTTATCTAGATATTCTTTTTCTTTAGCTTCTAATTCATCTATAGATTTAATATATTTTTCTTCGTTTCCTTCTGAAATTTCACTTTCAACAAGCGCATTCTTTTCCTCTAACTCAGCATATATTTTATTTGCTTCTTTAACCAATTCTTTATAACTATTATCACTTACATTTGTATTATTAGCTGGTTCATTATCTTTATCTTGGCTCTTTTCTTTTGGCTCATTTGAAGGCTTTTCCTCTTGAGTATCTTGCCCTTCTACAGCTTGACTTTCACGTTCTTTTTCTGCATTTTCTCTTTCTTCTTCGTCTTGCTCTTTTTTTGCATTTTCAATTATATCATTTACTTCAAAGCTAAAACCTGCATAATTTAAAAGAGTTTCTCCATTTAATTTTCCAGCAAATACTTGCTTTTCAATTTCACTTATTAAATCATCTTCTAAAACTTCTTTGTATGCATCTGTAAGCTCATTTCCACTTTTTTGGACTATTTCTTTTGCTTTAGCCATAGCTAAAAATTTTATATTTTCAATCTCAACTAATTGTTCCATAAGAGCATCTCTAAATGCGTATTCTTCTGTTCCAATAGTTTCTCTAAAATGAATCTTAGCATTTCTTATAGTTTTGCCATGCTTCATAAAGCTTTCTGTGGCGGCATCAAAAGACAAAATTTTTCCTCTTATATACTCTTCAGTGGTATTTTGGCTATTTTCCATCTTATCTAATTTATCACCAAAATATTCTCCTAAATACTTTTTAAAATCATTAACTATACGTGAAGAGTATGGTACTCTTTTACCATCAGTAGGGTATACTTCAGATATAAATCCATTAATATCTGTTAAATATTCATCAAAACTATCAGTTCTTATTTCATAACCTATCCCTTCTGATAGTTCTACTGAATATCTTTCTATAAATCCCTTCATCTTCTCATCTTTTATATCTGCCATAATTAATCAATGACCTCCTTATCAATTCTATCTTTTGTGCTGATACTGTCTAACCTATCAAGTAGAGCGCTTTGTCTAGCAAGTACTTCTGTTATCTCTTTCAACCTATCAATATTTCCTTTTATTTCATCTAACTTTCTCTCAAGTTCTTCCATAATATCACCCAATTACATCTAGTGTATAATAAACATAAAAATTAGTCAAGGAGTATATAAGAAAATAATGTCAATTTTTACGAATATTACAAAAATATTTCATTTTATATACATACAATCCCCAAAACTAAAAAATCTATACCTTTCTTTAACAGCTTCGTTATATGCATTTAAAATTATTTCTCTAGATGAAAGTGCTGATACAAGCATCAAAAGTGTTGATTCAGGCAAATGGAAATTGGTAAGTAAATTATCTACTACCTTAAATTTATACCCTGGGTAAATAAATATTGATGTATCACCTTCCATTTCATGTAAAGTGCCGTTTTCATCTGATGCACTTTCTACTACTCTACATGATGTAGTTCCCACACACAATACTTTATTTCCTCTTTTTTTAGTTTCATTTATAGTTTCTGCTGCCTTTTTTGAAATTATAAAATGTTCGGTATGCATCTTGTGATTTTCTATAGTATCTACTTTTACAGGTCTAAAAGTCCCAATTCCAACATGAAGTGTTACGTACACAATATTTACTTTCTTTTCTTCTATTTTCTTTAATATCTCTTGTGTAAAGTGAAGTCCTGCAGTTGGTGCTGCAGCAGAGCCATTTATTTTGCTATATACCGTCTGGTATCTTTCTTTCTCTTCAAGTTTTTCAGTTATGTATGGTGGAAGTGGCATTGTGCCTAGTTTATCTAATATCTCATTAAATATTCCTTCATAAGTAAATTTAACTATTCTTTCGCCTTCTTCTAAAATATCAATTACTTCTGCTTTAAGAAGGCCTCCACCAAATAATATAGTTGTCCCAATTTTAGCTTTTTTTCCTGGTTTTACGAGCACTTCCCACATATCATTTTCTAATTGTTTTGTAAGTAAAATTTCTATTTTTTCTTCTTTATCCTGTCTTGATCCATAAAGTCTAGCAGGTATAACTCTAGTATTATTTAAAACAATAGTATCTCCTTCGTTTAGATACTCCAATATATTCTCGAAACTTTTATGCATAACTTCTCCTGTTACCTTGTCAAGTACCATCATCCTTGATTTAGAACGCTCTTTAAGTGGCGTTTGTGCAATCAGTTCTTGTGGTAGGTTATAATAAAAATCACTTGTTTTCATAGCTTACCTCCAATTAAACATAGAAATTATATCATTTTT
>JAFVCY010000068.1 GCA_017478805.1 Clostridia bacterium | reverse complement strand
AATAGATAAACGTTGATACTTCAATAAAAAATTACTTTAATGTATAATAATAAAAAATAAATTTTCGGGATGTAAAGTGTATGAATAGAGTAGAGAGAAGACAAAGTAAGAGGCAACTAAATTTGTTAGGTGAAATAGTAAAAATAATGCATCAGTATTTTCCAAAATTAGTAGATATGTTTGAAGGATTAACGGATATAAGAAATCAGTCATATGTAAAGTATAAAATGAAAGTAATATTTATGGTAAGATTACTATCCTTAATGAGTTCAATAAAAAGTATGCATAAAATGGAAAGGATGGTTGCTACAGATGAGGCATTAGAAAATGTACGTAAAATATGTGGATTAGAGTTAGAAAATATTCCACATTGTGATACTATAAATGATGTATTTGTAAATGTAAAAGTAGAAGAATTTGAGAAAATAATAACATATATAGTAAGGCAATTAATAAGAAGTAAGATGTTTGATAAATATAGAATAAGAGGAAGATATTTTTTAGTAGTATTTGACGGAACGTAAGTAGCATCTAGTAGAACAAAATACAATGAAAATTGTATAGTAAAGAATTAAGCAGACAAGCATGGAAAAAAGTATAAGGAATATAGTACATACTTATTAGAAGCAAAATTAATAGTAGGAGATAAGGCATTGAGATAAGTAGGATAATAAGAACAGAATTTACAGATAAAATTTTAAGAACTAATATGAGCAAAAAAAATACAATTGAGGTTTTATGATTGAATTATACTTAATTGAACGGAGGTGATGTGATAAAAAATAAAAAAGTAAAAAAAGAAAATAAAAAGATTGATATAAAGACATTTTTTTAGTATCAAAAACCAAGGGGGATTGTGTATATTGATAATTTTAGGTTGTGGAAAAATAAATCAAAAATTAAAAAGAGTAAAATGTTACAGAATTATGACATTTTACTCTTTTTGGCTAAATTTGTAAAAAAAATCTTAAAAAATAATTTTTTTTAGTATATACTATAGTAGTAAATGAAGGAGGAAAAAATATGAAAAATAAAATATTAACTATTTTAAGTATTACAATATTTGCTACACTATTATTTAGCATTAATGTAGTTTATGGTAGAGATTTTACTGTAAAAAGTTTTTCTTTTGGTAAGAAAGTGGTTGCACCAGGCGATAGGGGAATGACTTGCAAACTAGAGAGCAATATAGAAGTGCAAGATGATGAACAACCAACTGATGGAACTACACGTAAAAGAGTTATTAGTATTCTATATCATCTTGAGGATAATGAAAATGTAGAATGGTATAGTCCATTATTTCCAGGAGCGGACGGAACATGGGCTTTTTATATATCTGATACCAAACCAGGTGAAAAGTACGTACTTGAAAAAATTTGTTTCAATGAATATCTTTATGATTCAAATGGCAACCAAATAGGTGATGATATATATTGCGATGATATTGATATATCTGCTGTAGACATGAGTAATGCTTTTTTTACAATATCAGATGATTATTATGTGAGTAATGATACAAAGCTTTTATCAAATGATGGAAGTATGCCACAGGTAGGACTTTACGATAAACTTGCTTTTTCTATGGATACTAACATAGAAGATCCAAGCTTGCTTGTGTATATTGAAGGAGTGGATAATGAAAATTCGATTTGTATATCTGCACAATATACAGACAGCGGTACATGCTATATTGATTTATCGGGTTACCAAATTCAAACAAGAGGTGAAAAATTAACACCTGGAGAATATAGAATATCAAAAATAAATGTGTATCATCATATAATACCATCTGAGTCACATGAAATAGCTCAGGTATTTGGATGGGCAGAACTTTCTGACTATCAACTTATTAAAGAAAATGTAAATTTTTGTGATAATGATATGCGTTTTAAAATCACTGATAACAAAGTAGAAGAAAAAAATGTAGAAATTATTTCTGAGGTTGTTGATATATACAGTGCATCTGGAACAGAAGTAAATATATACAACTCAAAAGATGAAATAGTGCTTGATTTCTTTGCACCTTCTACATATTTTGCAAAAGTAAATGATAAAGTATATGCAAATTTTGAAGTAAAAGATGTAAATGGAAACTCAATAAATGGCAAAGTAAGAGGAATAATACTAAACTTTGTTGATAAAAATTCAGGTGAAACTTTAATTGCAACAGTTAGAGATGTTGGAATAATTGGAAAAACGCCATATTTTGTTATTCCATATACAACAGTTCCTGGAGATTATGAGCTTACATACGCAATATTTACTTTAGGTTCAGGAAAAGAATTCCATTTTAGAAATGAAGAAGGTTTAGGACAAATAAAATACTTTGACTTTAATACAGTGCTTAATGTTTCAAGTAGTATAAGTGAAACGAAAGAAGAAACAGGATATTTAGATTTAGAAAATGATAAAATAACTGAATCAGTAATAGCAAAAATAAAAGAAAGCAGTGAAAATGTTACAGTAACTATAAATGCTGATAGTGCCCCAGTTATAAAGTCTGAAGTATTTGAGGCAATAAAAGGAAAGAATAAGCTTTTAGTTATTAACTATGGAGCTAATCAGTGGATATTTAATGGAAAAGATATAAAAGAATTAAAAGATATTGATGTTAGTATGAGTATGAAAGAAAGCGGAGCTTCAAATGTAGATTCTGACCTTGCAAGTATGGTAAGTAAAGCTTTAGTTTTAGATTATGCAGATAATGGAAATCTTCCAGGCAAGGCACTTATAAGGATAAAAGCAACAGATAATGTTCAAAGTTACTTAAATTCTGATAATATCTATGTGTATTATTATAACGAAGAGGATAAAAAATTTGAAAAAGTAGCATTCTATTTAACAGTTTCTACAGATGGATATTATGAATTCTATATAAATCATAACTCAAATTATATAATAACAACTGAAGAGGTAGATGAGGAGTTTGTATCTGATACAAATAACTCACTTAGCACAAAAATTCAAGGAAATGATAATTATACTGTTAAGGCTACGTCTAATAATGGTAATAATAATACATCAAATGCTCAAAGTAATAATAATGCAGAGGGTACTATTACTATAAACATGTATCAACTAGTTATAATAGTACTAGCAGCAGTTATTATTATCTTGATAATAATAATGTTTGTTATTTCAAGAAGAAAAATGAATAATAAATAATAAAGAAAATAGTAGAATTAATCAAGTATGTATTACAAAGTAATTGATAATAAATAGTTAGAGTCACTAAAAAAGAAACAGAGTAATCTTTTTTAGTGGCTATCTTTTTTGTTTTTTCACCAAAACTTAAAATATTTCATAACATATGAATAGGTGATTATTTTGAGAAATGTAATTTTAGAAAAATGTGGGCTAACTGATGTGTTAAATGATTTTATAGAAAATGAAAGTCGAGGACTTAAACGAAATAATATGTTAGTATATCTAGATAGTAGTGCAACTACTCCTATGAAAAGTGAAGTAATTGAAGAAATGAATAGGGTAATGGAAAAAGTATACGGTAATCCATCTTCTGTTTACTCACTTGGTGCTCTAGCTAAAGAAGAAATTGAAAATGCTAGAAAGAAGGTAGCTAAGGTAATTGGTGCAAAAAAAGAAGAAATATATTTTACTTCTTCTGGCAGTGAAGCAGATAATCTTGCAATAATTGGAATAGCAAGAGCAAATAAATCAAAGGGAAACCATATTATAACCACAAAAATTGAGCATAAAGCAGTACTAAATAGTTGTAAAAAATTAGAGAAAGAGGGCTTTGAAATCACATATTTAAATGTAGATGAAAATGGAAGAATAAACTTTAGTGAGCTTATGAACGCTATAAATGAAAGAACGATTTTGATTAGTGTTATGGCTATAAATAACGAAATAGGTACAATTCAGGATTTAGAACAAATAGGTAAAATCGCTAAATATAAAGGGGTTATATTCCATTCAGACTCAGTTCAAGCTATAGGTCATTTAAATATTAATGTAAAAAGCATTAATATTGATAGTTTGAGTATATCTGCTCATAAATTTAATGGCCCAAAAGGTGTAGGAGCTGTATATATAAAAGAAAATGTTAAGTTTGAACCAATAATATATGGTGGACATCAAGAAAGAGGAAAAAGAGCAGGTACCGAAAATATAGCTGGAATTGTCGGCCTTGCAAAGGCTATTGAACTTGCTACAGAAAATATTACTGAAAAGAACATGAAAGTAAGTAAGATAAGAGATTATCTAAAGCAAAAGCTATTAGAGTTAGACAAAAGAGTCAAGATAAACTGCGATAGCGTGTATAAATCTAGTTCAAATTTAAGTGTCTGTTTTGAGAATATAAATGGAAAAGACATGGTCCTTATGCTTGATATGAAAGGAATATGCGTAAGTACGGGTAGCGCTTGTAACTCTAGTGAAAGTTCGGCTTCACATGTCCTTTTAGCAACAGGTATTTCAGAGCACGATGCTAAAAACACAATTAGGTTTAGCCTCTCAGAAAATAATACCATAGAGGAAATGGACTATGTGATTGAATGTATAAAAGAGATTTTGAATAAATAAATTATATTAATAATTATGTATATATTAACTATATTAGTGCTTAAACAAATGTTGACTTCCTATATGAATTTTGATATAATATTAACATAAAATGTCCTGAATTTTCCTTTGCTAGGCTATATAATAATTACAATTTTTTTAATTAAAAAAGGGGAGAATAATATGCCATATATTAGAGGTGTAAGCGTTAAAGCAAATCCAAAATATGAAATGTTAATGGAAGAAGCAAGAGACAAAACTAATATGGATGCATATATTGAATTTATATTTGAATTCTATAGTGACAAAAGTAGAAAAGAACCTGCTTCAATTGTTGCAGTTAGAAAAAAAGGTGATATTGTAGCTTTATATACACCTAAAGAGATAAAAAGTAGAGCAGCACTTATAGTATTTATTAGAGATGAGGTTCTTTCAAATGAAGAGATATATGTGTTTTCAATGGAGGATTATGATGCAGCAATGCAAGAAAATTCATATAGAGCAAATGTAAAAAAAGTAAAAATAAAATATGTGTGGCAATTGAAAGGAAAAAATTAATTTTAAATTATTGGTTGAGATATCAAATTTTGTTATCTCAATTTTCTTTATTTTGTGCACTAGGACATGCAAAAAATGTTTTATTTTGTCATAAATATGTATTTAAAGGGGGAATAAAATAATGCTAGCATTTTTATCAGGGATTTTAGGATGCGCAATTCTTCTTTTTGGGTATATAAAGTCAGATAAACTGTATCCTGAACCACTTAGTAAAACTGAAGAGGAAATGTATTTAAAGAAATACTTTGCAGGGGATAAAGAGGCTAAAAATGTCCTTATAGAGCACAACTTAAGGCTTGTTGTGCATATTGCAAAAAAATACGCAAAAGATGAGCAGGAACTAGAAGACTACAGTTCAATAGGAACAATAGGTCTAATAAAGGCAATAAATAGTTTTAAAGAGGAAAAAGGTTATAAAATAAGTACATATGCATCAAAATGTATAGATAATGAAATATTAATGAGTATAAGGAAAGATAAAAAGACTCGGTGCCGATATATCTATGAATAGCGTTATAGGTACAGATAAAGATGGAAATGATATGGAACTTGCAGATACACTTGCATATGAGGAAAAGGACATAGTTGATGTACTTCATAGTGATATGATGATGAAAAAAATACTAAAGTATGTAAACGAAAATCTTGAGGAAAGAGAAAGAAAAATAATGATAATGAGATATGGACTAGATGGTAGGGAGCAAAAAACACAAGAAGAAGTAGCAAAAGAGCTTAAGATATCTAGGTCATATGTATCAAGAATTGAAACAAAACTCCAAAAAGACTTAAAGAAGTATATTGAAAGTTAAAAAAAGAGATAGAGACAGGCAAATGATAAAACCCTTTCTAAAAAGGTGGGTACCGCAGTATAACTATTAGGATTCTCAATAAAACAAGTTTTAAGAGCATTCAACACAAGTTATAATTTATAGGCTCCCGTTCAATATCATTGTAGATTTTCATATGCGCCTTTTTCGTCTCTATCTTGTATATATTGTATCATTAATAATGTGAAAAGTAAAGTAAAAAATAAATACTTTGTTAATTTCTTTAAATTTCTTGAAATAACTATGCAAATAATATATAATTGTATTTAGTTTAAGGAGATAAAAATTATGTTAAAATTATATAATACTTATTCAAGGACAAAAGAAGAATTTAAGCCATTATCTGATGTGGTAAGAATATATTCGTGTGGACCAACTGTATATAATGTAGCGCATATTGGAAATATGAGGGCATATATAATGATGGATATATTAAGAAAAACATTAAAGTATGATGGGTATAAGCTAAAGCACGTAATGAATATAACTGATGTGGGACATTTAACTTCTGATGCAGATGAGGGCGAAGATAAGATGCTAAAGTCTGCAAGAGAAAAGAATATGTCTGTCTATGATATTGCAAAAATGTATACAGATAAATTTATGGAGGACTTAAAAAGACTAAATATTGAAACTCCTGAGATTATTGCAAAAGCAACTGACCATATAAAAGATATGGAGGAGTATGTAAAAGAAATAGTAAAAAATGGCTATGGATATGAAACAAGCAAGGGAGTATATTATGATACTTCGAAAGATAAAACATACGGAGAGCTTTCAAAAATAAATGTAGAAGGAAATAAAGCAGGGGCAAGAATTGAAGTAGATAGTGAGAAGAAAAATCCACTTGATTTTGCACTTTGGATAAAAGCACCTGAAAATCACATAATGAAGTGGGATAGCATGTGGGGAAAATGTTACCCTGGCTGGCATATTGAATGCTCTGCTATGGGAAGAAAGTACTTAGGCGAAGAGTTTGATATTCATACAGGTGGAGTTGACCACGTACAAATACACCATGAAAATGAAATAGCGCAGTCAAGAGGAGCGACTGGAAAGCTACCTGCAAAAATTTGGATGCATTCTGAGTTTCTTCTTATAGATAGTGGAAAAATGTCTAAATCACTTGGAAATGTATATACTATAGATGATTTAATAAATAAAGGGATTAATCCGCTTGCATATAGATATTTTTCATTTACTTCTCATTACAGAAATAAACTAAACTTTACATGGGAAGCAATAGAGGCTGCAAACGCTTCACTTATAAAAGCTAAGAAGTTATATAAAGAGCATTTACTTGTAGATGATAAAATGGATGAAAGTGTTTTAAATGAAGAAAGAAAGAAATTTGAAGAAGCTATAAATGATGACTTAAATATGCCCCTTGCACTATCAGTTATGTGGGAAGTGTTAAAAGGTAAAAAGTCTAAAGATAATATTAAACTTCTAGATGATATGGATAAAATTTTATCTTTAGAATTAAGTAATGAAATTATATCTAATGATGAAAATATAAGTGTTCCTGAAGAAGTGACTAATTTATTAGATAAAAGAAAAGAAGCAAGAGCTAGTAAAGACTTCAAGCTTTCAGATGAAATAAGGGATAAATTACTTGAAATGGGATATAAAGTAATTGATTCTAAAGATGGTCAAAAGATAGAAAAGGTGTGATAAATATTGCCTATATTAAACAAAGAAGATAAAAATGAAATTAAAAGGTACAATGAATTTTTAAATTCTTCAAAATATACAAGACTTACTCAAAGTTTAGAGTGGGGAAAGGTAAAAAATGGCTGGGAAAGTGAAGCTATATATTTAGAGGAAAATTCTAAGATAGTTGCAGCAATGCATGTACTTATCCAAAAAGTCCCAAAACTAAAGTACTCTTTAATGTACTGCCCAAGAGGACCAATATGTGACGCGGAAGATATAGATATGATAAAAAAGCTGATTAAAGAGGCAGAGCCAATAGCCAAAAAGTATAACGCTTTTTTATTTAAATTTGACCCTGCAGTAAAGTACTCAGATGAGTTAAATAGAAAGTATATAGAAGCAGGATTTAAGACTTCTGGCATAAATCCAAATCATGATAATGTAATTCAGCCTTCATATGATGCTATTTTGAATATTGATGGGGCAAATGAAGAGGACTTAATAAAGACGTTTTCTGAGAAAACTAGGTATAATATAAGGCTGTCAAAAAGAAAAGGTGTAGAGGTTTACTATTCTAGAAAAGAAGAGGATTTAAAGACTTTTTATGATTTGTATAAAATAACATGTAAGCGTGATAAAATAGGCTGTAGGAATTATGACTATTTTAAGAGGATGCTAGAGAGTTTTGATGAAGAGCATTTAAGAATATATATAGCAAAGCACGAAGAGGATAAGTTATCAGGTGCTATTGCTATAAATTATGGACCGGAGATGTTTTATTTATATGGTGCATCAAGCAATGAAAAGAGAAACTTAATGCCAAATTATAGCATGCAGTGGGAAATGATTAAGTGGGGACTAGAGAAAAAATGCAAAATATATAACTTTGGTGGTATAGTCTTTTTAAATAAGGAAAATGGACTGTATAAATTTAAGACTGGATTTACTAAAGAGGAAGGGGTTTTTAAATATATTGGCGAAATAGATTATGTATATAACGGCTTTATCTATTTTGTGTATAGGAATATTCTTCCGGGTGTAAAGAGAGTAAAGAGGTTTTTTAGAGAGCTTAAAAGAAAAATGAAGAAATAATAATAAAGTAGGAGATAAGCTATATGTTTATTCTCCTATTATTATTATTATT
>JAFVCY010000067.1 GCA_017478805.1 Clostridia bacterium | reverse complement strand
TATATTTTGAACTTTCTTCCATTTCCTTTCACCTCCTATTATATTACAAAAATAATCATTATTCAATACCTAAGGCGTAATTTTAAATACTAATTATTGTGCAAAAGGGGGTTAGAAGATAAGTTGAGCACTGATAATTTTAGAATAAATTTTTTATAGACTAAAAAAATTTACAATTTAAAATTATATTTGAAATAACTCTTTATATATGTACCTTAAAAGTACTGAATGCAATACATGCATAAATTTATGCACGTATATATAATAGCAGAATTTTTATATGATGTAAATAGTAAATTTTTTAAAAATGGCGATTCGACAAAAGTAGACAAAACTAGATGAAAAATATAAAAAGACGCAGTATAATTAGTTATACTACGCCCAAATGTTACTTTTCAAAAATTAAAATAGTATCTCCTGCATATATTCTAGAGTCAGTCATATTATTTAGTTTCTTTATATCCCTTATAACACTGTAAATATCTAAATCATCATTTTTATCACAAATATTACTTGCTATAGTCCAAAGGGTATCTCCCTCACATACCACTATTTTCTTAGTAGTATAATATTTGTTTGCATTTACTGTGCTAAATATAGAAAATAGTATTATAACAATAATTATGAAAAGTGCCATATTTATTATACCTCTACTACTTCTTCTACTTCTTTTTATTAACTTATTACTTACTTTTTTCATAAAAAACTACCTCCTAAAACATTTGTTTCTTAATTACAATAATATTATATACATTAAACAAGTGTTTGTCAAGAGTTTTTTACAAAAAAATTAAACTTTTGTTTTCATTTTTTCAAAAGCATCTTTAAAAGCCGAAAGATAGCTTCTAAGAAGTGGTCCACTTCCAAGAAGAGTTCCACCAAAATACCTTACAATTACAACCAAATAGTTTTTAACATTCTCCTTCTCAAGAGTAGAAATAATACTATTAACTCCTGTTCCTTGTGGTTCTCCATCATTTGAGAACTTAGAAACATTATTTGAAGCACTGTCTATGAAATTGTAGCAATAAACTATGTGTCTTGCCTTTTTATTATCTTTCCTAATCCTCTCTATTATTTCTTTTACCTCATTCTCACTATGTTCTGCACTAAATATGTATGCATAAAACTTAGACTTTTTAATTTCATAGTAACCAGATGCTATCTCGCCATATTTAGAATTATAATCTTTTTCAAATTTTGTTAAATCTATCATTTTTCCTCCGTATTATTTTAAATATATTTTAAGTATATATTATATAAAGAGAGGTAACAATTATAACCCCTCTTTACGTATTATTCATGTATTATATAAATATCATATACATCACATATATTTTACTTATACATATATATTTTTAATTAACCATTTAATCCATTTGCTTCATCATTTTGAACTTTTATTTCTATTAACTTAGATTTTAATTCAGACTCAATATTAAGAAGTTCTTGTTCATTTTGTGCTCTTCTTGCTCTTCCTTCACTATGAATCCTTACCATCTCATCTAAAGTAGTCAAAATATCCTGGTTAGTCTTCTTAAGAGTTTCAATATTAACTATAGCCTCTTCAGACTGTTTAGCAACTTCTATTGTTCCTTGTTTCAAGTTTTCACTGTTCTTTTGAAGAAGTTCATTAGTGATATCAGTTACACCTTTTTGAGCATTTAAAGCTGCCTTTGAATTAGCTAGTCCTAAAGCAATAACTATTTGATTTTTCCAAAGTGGAATAGTGTTTATAATAGAAGACTGAATCTTTTGTACAAGCTCACTATCGTTATTTTGGATCATCCTTATTTGTGGTGCCATTTGCACTGCAATAACTCTAGTAGTTTTTAGGTCATAAATTTTCTTTTCAAATCTATCTAGCATATTATTTAAGTCATTTACAGCTTGAGCATCTAATTGTTCACCTGTTTCTTTTGCCTTTTCAACTAAAGCTGGAAGTTCTTTTTCTTTAATTTCTTTAATCTTTTCTTCTCCAGCTATTACATAAAGAGATAACTCTTTAAAGCTCTCAATGTTCTTCTCGTACATTGTATCAAAAATAGCTATATCTTTAAGCATTTGAAGTTTATGTGTTTCAAGCTGTCTTTCTATCTTTTCTATGTTATTTCCAACTTTATCATATTTTGCAATTATTTTATTAAATTGTTTCTTTACACTATTAAATATTGCAAAAATACCTTTAGTATCAGGAGTAAGAGTTGAATCAAAGTCCCTTATTTCACATACTAAATCTGTTAAAAGATCCCCTACCTCACCTACACTTTTTGTCCTTACATTAGATATTACAGAATCAGAAAACTGTGATATTTTCTTTTGAGCATTTATACCATATGTTAAGATTTGATTAGTATCCTTAATATCTACTTTTTTGTTAAATTCAGTTATAGCCTCTTTTTCTTTATCACTTAAGCTTTCAAAATTAAGTGACCTTTCTACTTCTTCATCAGTAAGTCTCTTCTTTTCAAGAAGCTCTTTTTCTACTTCATCTACCTTTACATCATCATTATTTACATTTAAAACTAATTCTTCCATTTTAATCCCCCTTTAATTTAATATTCATTTCCAATATATTTTTTATATTTTTAACTATCTACTTTTCAGCTAGGTAGTTTATAAGCTTGTTATATGTAGCCATTTTAAGACTTGGTACAGTGCTAGATATACTTTGTGGAATACCCGCAACTTTCGCATCTTTTACATCATAAGTGCCACCAGTTACACCTGTTCTAAAACCGTATCTAGACCATGCTAAACTTTGAACAGCTGGGTCATCAAATACTTTCAAATACGTTTTTCCGTTTTCATTAAGTGCAGCAACGCAGTGTGAATTCCAAATTGTTGGTACTGGATATAGCACTCTTATATCATCCTTTATCTGTGCATATCCATCTGGATTCTCATTTGCAAAGTCTATTAGACTCTTCTCATAATCCACTATCATAGGTTTACCACCCATACCAGTTTTTAGATAACTTTCAAATAAATCTGCTGGAGTATTGTTCATATACCCTGATTTAATATAGAAAGTCTTAAGTTTTGCTAGTGCTTCATCAATGTTATCATCATTTACATCTCCATCACAAAGTACTGAAAGAAGAAGTCCATAATATGTAGCACCAGGTGAAGAGGTTACTGGGTCTGTTGAGTTTATATTTATATACCCATAAATAGTATTTAGACCAATATCTGACCACTTTTTCTTTTCTAATATATAGTCCATAAGCTTGTTCATATCAGTAATATAATAAACGTCTGAATCTAAAGTTACAATTTTTTCATCTATTAATTTATCAACAACATCTTTCCAGCTATATATAACTATAGGAGTGTTAAGAGTAAGCGAACCATCTTGTACATAATCTCTTTTTGCTTCACCTAAAGAAGTATCTGCTTCTAATTTATAGTAATCATAAAACCTTTGGTCAGAGAAAAATATGAAATCATACTTTGAGCCATCTTCTCTTACAACTGCATTTTTTACAAGTTTACCATTACTCCAGTTATCATTTGTAACCTCAATTTTATAACTATCTGCCATTATTTTTATAAACTGCTCATCTGCAAGTAAATTCTCCTTTCCTCCACCTACAGCACCATAAACCATAGTAAGTTTTGAATCCTTTTCTATCTTCATTTTTGAAAATACTGTTGCAATAACAATTACTAGTGCAATTATTACAAATATGATAATACCTTTTACTCTATCTTTCTTTGCTCTATCTTCCATTTATTTATTCCTCCTTTCCATCTATATCTTTTATTTCTACCTTAATTTTACTTGAATCTAAAAGCCCATCTGACTTAAGCATAGTTTCAAATACTTTTATATCAGCTGATGTGTTTATAAGCTCTTCGTTATACATGCTATTTAGCTGATTCTTAGTAGCTTCTTTTACCTTTTCTGAAAGACTTAAAACTTTCTCCATAAACTTTTTACTATCTTCACTAGTTAACCTTTGATTTTCAACTTCATCATACTGGTTTAGTATTTTTACTGATATAGGTAAATAATAACTTAAGAAATTCTTTATCTGATTTGCCTTTTTAGGCTTGTTTTTTATTTCAACAAGTATCTTTTCTGTACTTTCGCAAACTGCCCTAAAGTTCTTTTTAATTGTTTCTTCTTCTAGTTTATTTAATACTTCTCTTATTTCTTTTATTCTATCATAGCCATAGTCTATTATCTCATCTAAGCTCTTGGTTTCTTCTATTAGTACTTTCTTATTTGGAATAATAAGATAAGCTCCATAATATGAACCAATTCCTACTGCTAGAGAAAGTAACAAATCTAGGGATAAATACGTATACGAAATAGCAAAGATAATTAGAGCTAGTATGCTAGATAATATATACTTTTTCTTCATATTTTCTGCCTCCTAGTTGTATCCTCTAACTTGCTTGAAGGCATACGATAAATTCTTCTTTCCATCAAATACCTTTCCACCAGTTAAGTTTGCTATCTTTTGCATATCACGCTCACTCGCATCACCAAACAATATTGAATATACAGGTATATCTTTATTAATACTGTTATATGTAGAAATCATATTTTTTTCTGAACCGCTATTTCCTTCTCCGTCTGTCATTATAACTATGGCTAAATTGTACTCATCTGTATTTACATCTTTTAAAACATTTAATGCTCTAGTTACTGAATCATATATATTTGTTCCACCATATACTTCTGTTTCTTTTATTTTCTCTATCATTTCTTTATATGATGTTCCGTTTAAGGTTGAATATACATCAATTACATATGTGCTAAATGGAATAACTGTTACTACATCTTTATTTGAAAATTGTATATAGTCTTTTGATGCTTTAGTCTCATCTAATATATATTCCATTGCTGTGCAAAGCTCTTTGTATCCATCTCCATACATACTTCCTGAAAAGTCTAGTGCAAATACAGTATGTGTAGGTTTTCTAAGCTCAGACTGATAAAGTGAGAATATTTCTTTTATAACGTCTATTGATGGATATTTTATAGGTGTAATATATTTAGTAGTGTCAATTCCCCAGTCTTTATTAAATACGGATTTGTCTACATCTTCTTTTATTCCACCATACCATACTCTATAGCCTTTATTTAGAAGTTCATTTTGAGCTGCATTTGACAGTATATATTTTTTTAAGTCTTCATACATTTCTTTTTTATTTTCGTTTTTATTATCTATATACCCAAAAAGTAAATCGCTTATACTTACTCCGTCTACTGGATAAAGTGCATATATCATATCATCTTCATTTTTTATATTTTTGTTTATGTTTATAACACTTGTTTCATATAAAACTGCTGCATCATATTTTCCTGTTAAGTAAAGCTCTTCTACAAAACTTTCTGAACCACTACTTTTGTTTACTCCAGCAAAAAGAGATGAAAGCTTTGCTGACAGCTCCTCTTTCTTTACGTCTTCAATAGTTAGGACTTCTGGGCTCCCGCAAAGTGTATATGTAAATCCTAGCAAACTACTTGCGCCAGTATTTGTCTGTGTTCCAGATGGCATTGTAAACTTTAAAGACCCGTCACTTATTACTTTTACTATATCTTCAAGCATCAAGTTTTCTTTTATAAGCCCAAGCTCTTTTGCTTTTGACTTTCTAACTCCAAAAACTACTGGATCTATGCTTACTGTATCATAGTCACTTAGCTTCACAGTATCTAACATTGCCGTCCAAATTGAGTTAGATAAAAGTACTGAATCAAACTTCTCTCCTTGATTTAGTTTATCTATTATTTCTATTGAACCTGCATATTCTACAGATATATCATAGTTTTTACTTTTTGCATACTTCTCTATTAATTCACATACACCTTTTGCTTCATCTGTTGCAATGATTCTAAGTTTTGAGTCATTTTCAAACAAATTAATATTAATACCACTTTCCTTAAGGCTCTCGACACCTGAAGAGATAAATGAATAAACTAAATAAATTATTATACATAGAATTATTATTCCAATTTTTGGATTTTTCTTTGTTTCCAAAGTGCTACCTCCTATTATCTCACGCATATTTAGTATATATCAAATATATTTCTATGTCAACAAATTTTGATTTAAGATGACTTAATTTTTTACAAAAAACACAAGTAGACTTCAAAAATGAAATCTACTTGTAAAATTTAGGTAACAAATTTATCTAAATTTAGATACTTATGTTTATCTTTCCTTTTAACTTTCCTAATTAATATATGTGAATCTTTTCCTATAACTTTTTGCATTACAAAGTGTTTATTATTATAACTAAAATATATTCTCTTCTCTGATGTATTTGTCTTTGAGAAATAGTAGGTATATGCTCTTACGTTATATATTATAGATAACTTTTCAAGCCCAAATATAAACTCTGAAATATTCTGTATATTTTTCATATCATTTTCCGTTTCAAGCTCATATACAGAAAGTGTATCAGTTGATAATGAGTCATATTTTAGTAAAAAAGTAAAAAGCCAGTTTAAATAGTTAGTATTAATTATACTTTCACTCACTTAATGCACCTCACATTTCTTTTTTATAGCCTATGAAAAATTTTCTTGCTGAAATACTATTCTTAAAGTATCATCTCCTTTTGGCATACAAAATGTAATAACACCTATAAAATTATTATACTGAAAAAATGTAGGTATAAGCTCACAAATCCTCTTTATATGCATTTCATAAGGTAAATTTTGATACATTTTCTCAATTTTTTCAAATTTTATATCAATAACCACATAAAATATTGTTTGATAATCTAATATATTAAGGATTGCTTCATCAATTAGCCGTATGTACACTTCTTTCAAAAACTTAATTTCTTCAAGTGACATGAGATATGCCCCAAAATTGTTACTTTCACCATATTCATTAAAATTAGTTTTATTTGCTACTATAAGTGGTGCACCTATTGCTTTAGACATAACATATGCAAGATAGTTATCCTCTTTGCTAAACTTATTAAAAAGAGAGATGTCTTTCAGTAAATCACATGCAAGATTCCAATCTACGTTTAAAGGAATCTGTGTTAGACTGTATAGTGCAAGCGAGCTTATGCCCCATTTACACCTTGAAATTGAGCCTAAAGCAAATTTTACATTATTTACTTCTTCCATGCTTTTTTCATCTCCTTTGTATAAAAAGTTATTTCATGGTATCTGCTATTTGAAGAATATATTCATCTTCTGTTTCTGAATACATATTTACATCAATTCCTAAAAAATTGTGATAGAATAAAAATGCAGCTAGAGTTTGCTTATACCTCTCCACACAAGTTTCAGAGCTTACATTTTTAGAATAAGTTTCATATATTCTATCTACTTTTGAAACAGGAATAGTAATATAGAAATCAAGCGATGGTGCTTTATTTCTTATATTAAAAATTGCTCTATCTATTATTTCCCTATAGAGACGTATCATAGCTTCATATTCTTCATACGTAAGAGTATACCGCTTGTACTTATATGTTAACATTTGAAGTGCCTTTACTCCTGATAAATTTGCTTCAAGCTCTAACTCACTATTTTCCGTAACTTTCCTAAGCACCTGGACTATATAATCCTCAGGCGTATCAAATTTGCCAAAGATTGTTAAGTCCTTTAGTATTTTTCTTGCTTTACTTAAGTCTACTTTAGTACTACTCTCATTATCCTCATACATCTTACTTAAAATCCTTATCACAAAAAGAGAGTTTCCATATTTACACTTTTTGTAACTTCCAAGTGCAAATGTTACCCCGTATTTTCCCATCATGATGTATCACTCCTTTTATCTTCATCTTAATACTGATTTAGATGCCCAAAGTTAATTTTTTCATTTGTATTATACCACAGCTTTTAAGTTATGTCAAAGAAAGTAGCCCAAAATATTTAGGCTACTTCTATTTTTCAAATTCTAATCAAGTCTTTAAACGTAATTATTACTTCGTCACCTACTACTTCATGCGTATGATTAATATGCATAATGAGAAGGTTGTAGATAAAGAAAGCATCAAATGCCATCATGAAGTACTCTACTTTTTCTAAATCGGGTACTTCTAAGTCAGCATATACTTTTGCAATCTCATTTACCTTAATTTTTATCTTGAAGTCATATGGTATATAGTTTTCTCTTGCATTTTGCACAGCTTTATCTAACATATCGAAGTATATTTCCATTATCATTTTGTACTCTTCAAAGGATATGAAATATCTTTCAAGGTTTGCTGAAAATCTTTCAAATAGTTCATTATGTAATATACTTCTATTCATTACAAAAGGATACTTAAGTTTAGTAGCAGAATTTACTATATACATTATATATCGTTCTAAGGAGTGGAATTTGTAGTACAATGTTCTATCTTTCAAACTTTTCTGTACAAATTCCCAGTCACATTTTGTGTTTCCTTTCAGTATTGTGATAACTGATACTGCTGCAATGTACTTGCATCTATTAATTAATTTGAGCTGCACCTTTACCTTAGTGTTTTCCATACTGATTCTCCTTACCTATCAAGATTTATAGCTGTTTTCTGTATACTTGATATTTATACTTTTCTTTCCATCACTGTCTGCTATAAGAAATACAGCATAAGATACATCAACATTAAAGCAGTTGTATATGGAAAAGTTCTTTAACACTTCAGTAAATCTTTTTAAAATTACTTCTTCTTTTGGAATATCTTCTAAGTACATAAATAGAATACGTTCGTAGTCAATTTTTACTGTGAAGTCAAATATACTTTTACTTTTTCTTGCAATATTTATTATCGCTCCTTCTACGTATTTTGTATATATATCCTTCAATAACTGATACTCTTCAAATGTTATTAAGTATCTAGAGAGATTTTCTACTCTATCTTCTATATCATCTATTTGCTCATCAGATAATACTTTAACATTTGGTATTCCTATTGATTTAGAAATCACATATGCGATGTATTCATCCCGGTTTGGAATTTTATTAAATAGTGACATGTCTGTGAGCAGTTTATATGCTCTTTTTAGATTTACTGAATACCTTGACATATTTAGCCCCATTAAAACTTTTGATGCATATCCAAGTTTACACTTATTCATGCTGCCAATTGCTATTTTTACATTTACATTCTCCATGATAGTTTCTCCTTTTTTTAGAATTACCTTAAGTCCGGAAATGAATCTTTAAAGTGAATACATAGATTGCTTCCTAAAACATCTTCTTCAAAGCTTATTCCTAAAAACTCATTATATTCTAGAAATTTATATAGCGTATCTATATACTTCTCTATCATTTCACTTTTGGAAATTCCTTCTTTTAAATAAATAGTTTGTACTTGTGATAAGTCAGTATATATCATGAACTCAAATATTACTTTACCTTCTATTACGTTTTGCAAAGCTTTATCTATTATTATGTTATATACTCTCTTTATGCTTGCTAATTCTTCTATGGTTATTTTATGGTCTCCAAAGCTATCTGCTAAACTTTCTACCAAACTTATGCTTCCTATTTGCCAATCAGAACTCATTGTTGATTTGTTTACAATGCAAGAAATATATTCTACTGCAAGCTCAAATCTGTTAAAGAGGCTATAGTCTTTAAGCATTTTCCTTGCAACAGTAAAATCTACACTCTCCTTAACTTTACTTAAAAACCGTATGGCTACGCTAGATGCACCACTTTTACATTTATTTATACTTCTTAATGTAATCATTTTTTCCATCATAGCTTTCTCCTTTCATATTAATGGTTAAACTAAAAAAAACTTCCATAGTATTATATCACAGAATCATATTTTATGTCAAATTAATTTTGAAATTATACATTAATAATTAAATATACTAGAGTAAATAAATGATATTTTTTATTCTAAATGAATTAAGAAGCAAAAATTTGCTTCTTAATTTCAATTTATTACTATCACATGATTTTTTTCTTCAACTGGTCTATAAAACTCAAATCTATCAATGCCTTCATTTTTACTTATACTTATTCTTGCTTCCATATTTTTGTCTAATGTCTTAAAACAAAAATTAGAAAAAATGTTATATGCATCATTGTACTTCTTAATCCCCTCAAGATAATAGACCTGTATATTAATTTTCTTACCTAATATCCTGGAAATATTACTCAAAAGTATAAGAAGATTCTCCTCGTGTTCAAGCCAGCTATACTTAACTGCTAAAAGCACTCTTTTAGTATTTTCTACTGACTCAAAAACTACAAACATCTTTTTATTGCCATAAGCTAGTACCTTTATCGCATCCCCTTTGTCCCATACTAAGCAGTCAATGTCTGGAAGGAGAATATCACCCCTTTGATTTTCTCTTGCACATATGCTATCAATACTAAGCAGATTTGCATATGCTCTGCTATAACTTAGAAAGTTAAGCATTACCCTTGAGCTAAAATCAAACTCAGACCTACTGCCAATAACTGCGAGTTCTTCATAGTATGAACTTGAGAGTATCTTTGATATAACCCGCCTTGACATCTTTGTATCATAAATTCCTGGAATAAATCCATCATCAGTAAAAATACTCTTCCCTTTTATAGAGACCTGCATGTATTATCCCTTCCTTCCAAAATTATTTGCAAAGTATGCACGTGCCTTATACCGCTATTATACCATTTGAATTTACAGTTGTAAACAAAAAGAATAAAATTTGATAAAATTAGTTATAATTTCTATAATTAAGTACTATTTTGCACTTTATTTTACATAACTGCAAGTCCAAAAATAACAACCAACATATAAATAAATAAATAAAAAAATAACGAAAAAAAAAAAAAAAAAATACCTAGAACTTAAACTACTCTAGGTACTTTTTATTCATTATTAATAATTTCTAAAAGTTAGATTTCTTGTATTATCATGACTCTTAAGAAAACTTTCATACTCTTCTTCAGTTATTTCGTTTTCTAAGTAATAGTACTTCGCATCTTGAACATAATAGTAATTTTTCATATTTACTACGCTATTTTCAAAATACAACTTTACATATGCATCATTTTCAATTTGAAATATTCCATCATCTTTAACTTTAGACATATCTAAAAAGCTAGACACATCATAGACTACACCTACATTTTTTTCTCTATGAATAATAGCAGAATAATTTTTAGATTCTAAACTGCTTCTTATCAAAATTTCATTTACTCCATCTTCATCTATATCTAAATATGTGTATTCAAGCTTCTGTGCACCATTTATTTTAAGAAAACCCATATATGTTTCAAAAGCCATCTTATCTCCATCATAGACTATCTTGAAATCACCATCTACTGCCTTTTCAGTCCAGTCTCTTGTCACATCTAAGTATATACTAGCAAGTAGCAGTGAGAGAAGAGCAACTATAGCTAAAGATATGGTTCTTCTATACCTCATAAAAAATATACTCATAACTACTCATCCTACGTTTATTTTTGAGCTTAGCTTAGTTCCACCAATTACATGAAAATGTAAATGGTTTATAGCTTGGCCTCCATACTCTTTACAGTTATTTATTATTCTGTAGCCTTTTTCACTTATTCCTGTAATTTTTCCCACTTCTTTTATTGCCTTCATTATCTTTTCTAGATATACAAAGTTTTCCTCATCTACATCATCAAAGTTTGAAATATGCATTTTTGGAACTACTAATACATGTACAGGTGCTTCAGGATTTAAGTCATTAAATGCCATTACATAACCATCTTCATAAACAATCTTTTCTGTAGGAATCTCATGTTTTGCTATTTTACAAAATATACAGTCTTCCATTTTCTACTCCACCTCTTTCTATTTAATACATTCTATAATATTTCTTTTTTAGATTCATTCTTAAAATATTTCTAAAGTTTGATATATTCCCCGTAATACATTTCTTTGGGATAATATATGCATTTTGTTTATTTATGTATAGATAAAAATGTGATGCAGTCTCATATGCTGCATAAAAACTAGAATATGCTACCTTGTAATAACCGGTATTTTCTGATACTCTTGATAAAATACCATAGTTATATACCTTAAACTCAGCGTTAATTTTCTTCATATTCTTACTTTTCAAACTATTATGTACATATGGAAGTAAATATACAAAAGCTGTGTATACTACAAAAAATATGATACATAATACGCTCTTTAAAGTTATTTTAGATGAGCTATAAATTAGCACAGAAAATATGAAAAACAAAAGTGCATATATAGCTATATGATAATATCTACACATAACATACGTATGAAATTTTTTTAAGTATAAATATTCTTCTTTAGTGTATTTTACTTTAACGCTAAAAAGTTCTTTCTCTTCATATATTTCTCTCACAAAATCTCACACCTACTCTTCAAATTTTGCCTTAATTCTCCTTACTCCACTTGAAACAGCCTCTTCTTTTATAATCTTAAACTTTCCAAGCTCTTTTGTATTTGTAACATGTGGTCCACCGCAAAACTCTAGCGATACATCACCAATTTTATACACAGATACAATATCTCCATATTTGTCTATAAACATTGCCTCTGCTCCTAGTTTTAAAGCATCTTCTTTTTTCATTTCAAGTCTTTCAACAGGCAAGCTCATATTTATGTACTCATTTACTAAGTCTTCTACCTTTTTCTTTTCTTCATCTGTCATCTTTTCCGGATGTGAAAAGTCAAAACGAAGTCTTTCTGCAGTTATATTACTTCCTTTTTGGTGTACATGAGGTCCTAAAACTACTTTTAAGGCTGCATTTAATAAATGTGTTGCTGTATGGTATTTTGTTTCAATCTCCCCAGTACACGCAAGTCCGCCTTTAAACTTTCCTTCTGCTCCTTGTCTTGATTTTTCTTGGTGCTCTGCAAATTTTTCTTTAAAACCTGCAATATCTACTTCTAGATTTCTTTCTTTTGCAAGCTCCTGAGAAAGCTCAATAGGGAAACCATATGTATCATAAAGTTTAAATGCCTCATCTTTATTTATCACGTTTCCAGAGATATTTGATACAATCTTTTCAAATTCTTTTAAGCCTTTTTCTAGCGTCCTGCTAAACTTTACCTTTTCATCTCTTAGAACTTGAATTATTGCTAATTTATTTCTTTCAAGCTCGCTATAATACCCTTTGTACTCATCTATAACTATATTTGCAAGCTCTTCTTCCCAGTCACTTGAAATGTCAATATTTAACTTTTTAGCATACCTTATCATTCTTCTAATTAATCTTCTTAATACATATCCTTGGTCAGTATTTGATGGCTTTACTGCTGAATCTTCTCCACTTATCATTACTACTGCCCTTATATGGTCTGCTATAATCCTCATTGCTCTTGTATATCTTTCATCAAAATAGTCATAGCCTGTTATTTCTTCTAATTTTGATATTATAGGGGTAAATATTGATGATAAGTAGTTGTCATCTTTTCCCTCAAGTACTGCTACAACTCTTTCTACTCCCATACCTGTATCTACATTTTTATTCTTAAGAGGAGAAAATACTGTGCTTTCTTCATGGTTATTACTCATAAATACGTTATTCCATATTTCTACCCATCTATCATCTTCAGGGTCATATTTTTCTGGAATATCTTCTTCTTTTCCTCTAAAATAGAAAATCTCTGTATCTGGTCCACATGGTCCTAGCATTTCCATATTTGGCCACCAGTTATCTTCTTCACCTAAATATGCAATTCTTTCTTCCTTAATTCCTAAGCTTTTCCAAATATTTGCTGACTCTTCATCTGCTTTAACTATTTCATTTCCTTTAAATACAGTAACTGCTAGTCTATTTAATGGTATATTTAATACTTTAGTTAAAAACTCAAAACTCCAAGATATAGACTCCTTTTTAAAATAGTCTCCTAAAGACCAGTTTCCAAGCATCTCAAAAAATGTATGGTGAGTTGTATCTCCTACTTCTTCTAAATCGTTAGTTCTAAAGCATTTTTGAACATCTGTAAGTCTTGTTCCTTCAGGATGAGTTTCTCCTTTTAAATATGGAACTAGTGGCTGCATACCTGCTGTATTAAATAGAACTGTTGGATCATTTTCAGGTACTATTGGAGAACTTGGTATAACTTTATGTCCTTTACTTTTAAAAAACTCTAAATATTTTTTCTTTAAATCTACTTTTTCCATAAACAACTATGTAACTTGTAAAAGCTACATGCTCCTTTCTAATTACCTACTAATTATACCACATATGTTATAATTTTCAAATAGAGAAATAGAAAAAAAGCTCAAGAAATTTATCTGTAACAAACTCAAAAGAAAAACTATCTCAGTCCAAGTCTTGAGATAGCTTTTTTTCTTTTAGCATTTTAACAACAAATGCTCATAAATATAATTAACCAATATTATATATTTCTTTTTGTTATTTACTTAAACTCCAAGAGAAATTACTAGGCAAAGACCAATCGTGAGGTTATTTGCATTTCAGATGTATCTTAAATAAAGGGGAATACACCTAATAACACCAATTCAGATGTATCCTCATTTATTTACAAAATAAATTCTATACAACTAGTATAACACATGTATAACTAAAATACAACATCTATTTAAACAATTTTAAGAACCTATGCTTTAAAAGAATTTTATTAAATTATAACATTACTGCAATTTTAGAAAATATGTATATATAACAATATCAATTCAAAAGATAACTGATAAAGAGCTATTTTCTTTACCAGTTATTTAAATTAATCATCTATTACTTTACCTCAAGTTTATCTACAAAACTATACTCTGTACCAGATATATTAATCACTGTTTTTACATATACATAGTCAGCCGTAATATCACTTAAACCTATGTTATATAAATATACTATAGAACTTGTAGTGTAGCTTGAAGGAGCAGAAAATGTCTTTCCATCTTGGCTACAGCTTATTTTTACATTTGTAGAATTAGGAGCAACCGTAGATACATTTATATTTACTAAACTATTCGAAGTATTTAAAAGTGTAGCTTTAGCATAGAAATCAAATAACGTTTTTGTAGTGTATATCGTATTGCCACTTGAATCTTCCATAACTATAAATACATCTCTTACATTTTTAGGAACAGTTATCTCATAAGTATCTGAAGATATAGCTTGTGCAAATTTTCCTACACTTTTTACATATTTTACTACTTTCTCATTGGTATCTAATTCAGAACTATATTTTGAATACCCAAGAGCATTTTCTTCATCAAATACATTGTAATACTCATATTTAACAGTAATTTTTCCATTTCCTTTACTAATTCTAAATTTTAAAGTATTATCACTTTCATTAAAAGTAACCTCATCATTATCTAAGAAACTCATATCAAGTTCATTTTCAAGGATAACATCAAGCTCCTTCTCTTCTACCACTACTGAGTTTTTTAATATCTTAACAGTAAATTTCCCCGTTTGTTTAACCTCAAGAAGCTGAGCACTAGAAAGTAGCTCTTCTAAAGTATATACATTACTCCCAACAGTTGACAAAGGATTATATGTATTTTCATCTGTTTTTACCTCAATTTGTTCAGAATTTGCAAGCTCAACTATGACTTTATACACACTTTTATTTGTATCGCTGTTATATTCATAAACAGATTTTATTTTTCCAACAGAATTAGATAAACTTAGATTATTTGTTACTGCATTTTGACTTTCAGATGTGCTAAGCACATTTCCTGTAAGTCTTGTTGAAAGTGAGTAGTATGGTACATCATCTATTTTTCTACCTTTTAAGTAATATATGTTCATGTTAGAACTAGATACAACAAAAACATCTAAGCTATTAGTTTCTGCGTATTTTTTACCATAACCTACATTTTTAACATCTAAAACTGATAAATCTATGATATAATATGTAGAGTTTGTATCTTGATTTAGAATTATATCACCTGAAAGATTCGTATCTGGATTTAATGCTAAAAGTTCTGCTTCTGAATATGATGTTTTGTACAAATTCGAGTTTAGTGTTGGAAAAGTACCATTTAATAAATAATACGCCTTAACACTAGATTCAATATTTGTAAGGTCTGCTATATATGCAGTTTTTACTGCATTCTTTCTGCTATCATCAGAAGATAATATTACAATAGATGTTATAATTAATATTATTGCAATTGTAATTATTAATATAATTAAGGATACACCTTTTTTTTCTTTAAAATCAACCATCAATATCACCACAAAAATTTTATAACAAATATATTTTATTTGCAAGAAATTAGCCATTATATTTTAAAAAAAGTATTTAAGTATTTGTTACTGTTCATTAGAAAAAATAGTATAAGCAGTACCAAAAAGGCTAAAACGCTCCTGTTTTTAACCTTTTAATAGAAAAACATCAGTCAAACTTGTGTGTTTGAAAAAATAACAGAAACTATAGAAAAAAAGAGAACCCATAATATTTGAGTTCTCTTTTTATCAATATACCTTTTTATCTACCATTCACTTATTGATATTATTTAATCAAATTAATTACTAATTTTAAGTAATAACTATATTTTAATTAAATTTTTCATATAACTTATCTATTGCATCTTGTACATCACCTGAGTTCCATCCACTTGTCTCTGGCACGTACTTTACACTTGATGCTGGTACTTTAGTTGTTGTAAATGTGCCTCTTGCTGATATGTTTCCTGCCTGATCTTTAAACCAGTAGTAGTATGTTCCCTCTGATGTAAATCCTGTTAATGTCTTAGAAATTTCTGATGTACTAGCAGTAAATGTTACCCATTTATTTATAGCTTGTGTGCTTGAAGTTGCTGCTGTAAGTGAAGGCGTACTATTTGATGTACTGTAGTAATATGCATTTATTCCAGCAAGCGTATCTCTTCCTTTTATAGTTATATCATATGCTCCACTATTTGATGTTGTTGTAATTGATGGTACCGCTTTATCTATATATTCTACATTTCCTGTTGCTGCTCCTCCAAACTGTTCTGAGCTATCTTTAAATACTGCATATACTGGCTTGTTTGATGTAACTGTTATTCCAGTACTTGCTAAAGTACTACATGAAGATATACTTTCTCCTATGTAAAGTGTCATTCCAGCAGGCGTACTTGTTGCTACAGCTGTTACCTTTACATCTTTATTTGTCCAGCCTGATGGGTCATATGTAAAGGTTACTGTTGGCGTTTGAATAGTTGCTGTTGTATTTGTAGCAGATACACTTACATTTCCGGCTCCATCCATTGCCCATGCATAGTACGCTACCCCCTGACTTACGCTAAATACATTGCTTACCTGGAAGTCATTTTCATCTGGCTCTACATCTACAGTTGATATTGCATATTTTGCTAGGTTTGAGCCTCCGCTATCGCTAGCATTTATTGTTAATGTATTTGTTGTTACATCTATGCTATTTATAACTGGAACAACTTTATCAATATATTCTACATTTCCTGTTGCTGCTCCTCCAAATTGTCCAGAGCTATCTTTAAATACTGCATATACTGGTTTGTTTGACGTAACAGTTATTCCTGTGCTTGCTAAAGTATCACATGAAGATACACTTTCTCCTATGTAAAGTGTCATTCCTTCTGGCGTACTTGAAGCTACCGCTGTTACCGTTACATCTTCGTTTGTCCAGCCTGATGGATCATATGTAAAGGTTACTGTTGGCGTTTGAACTGTTGCTGTCGTATTTGTAGCAGATGCACTTACATTTCCTGCTCCATCCATTGCCCATGCAAAATACGCCGTTGTTTGACTTACGCTAAATACATTACTTACCTGGAAGTCATTTTCATCTGGCTCTACATCTACAGTTGATATTGCATATTTTGCTAGGTTTGAGCCTCCGCTATCTGTAGCGTTTATTGTTAACGTATTTGTTGTTACATCTATGCTATTTATAACTGGCACAACTTTATCAATATATTCTACATTTCCTATTGCTGCTCCTCCATATTGTCCAGTGCTGTCTTTAAATACTGCATATACTGGTTTGTTTGACGTAACTGTTATTCCTGTGCTTGCTAATTCACTACATGAAGATATACTTTCTCCTATGTAAAGTGTCATTCCATTAGGCGTACTTG
>JAFVCY010000066.1 GCA_017478805.1 Clostridia bacterium | reverse complement strand
TGATATAAACTTGATAGGAGAGGCAATGTATACGTATATTCCAAGTATGAAAGGAAAGTCAGCAAAAGGAACTTATTACAAAGATATACTAGCAATAGTTAGAGGACAGCTAGTAATGGGAGAAAGAGTAAGCATAGATGAAGACTTAAGTAGCTGGATATCTAGTGCTTTAGGAGGACTAACTGTATCAGAAGTTGAGGCAAGTATATCTTTTGCAAATTTGGAAGTAAATAAAGTACTAGGAACAGAAGATGAAATAATAGCAGTTAGAAATGGTGGAGATGGAGTGGTAACATACTCATCTTCAAATACCGATGTTGCAACGGTAAATAGTTCAAATGGAGAAATATCAGTAGTAGGACTAGGAACTGCAGTTATAACGGCAACAGTAGAAGATGGAGATATAGCAACATATAGTCAAAAAACAGCAACATATACAGTAACAGTAGATACAGTAACAGTTTCGTGGGCTAAATCTAACTTAACATCTAGTAATATATCAAGTTATATGGGAACAAAGGTGGATTATCACCCAACATCTGATACTGTTGGAGTATATAGAATATTTTATTTAGATGTAGATGGAAAATATGACAATGCTGGAACACTGTACATAAAAAGAGATTATGATGCAAATTTACAATATCAGAAAGATGCTAATGCAAAAACAGGATATAATTTAGAAAATTTTAAACAATTTAATCCAAGTTTTCCATCAAGCACAGAAAGTATAACAACATCAGGAGATACACATGCAGCATATATATGCTCAAAAAATATGACAGAATTGAATTTATATAACATATCAGGAGTATCAGAATATGTAATAGGAAGTCCAAGCTTAGAGATGTTTGTTGATTCGTATAATGAGTGGAAAGGATCAGAAGTATTAAGTTATAAATATTATAACGCATCAACAGATACAAATGACATATATAGTGCAAGTGGATTATATAGTAGTGCAGTAAGTGGCTATGCTGTAAAACCAAATACAGCATATCAAAGTACAGAGCATTGGTCGTATTATGCTGACACTAATTCGATAGAACCAGGACCAAGTGGAAAGACAATGTACATCTATGGATCAAGTAATAAATTTTGGCTAGGGTCTCCTTCGTGCTACGACACTTTGGGAGTTTGTTTTATAAATCGGTTATGGTGCCCTTAGCAATACATTAGGTCTTTGTCCAATTGTTTCTCTTGGAAATTAGGTTTTAGCTTCAAACAGAAGTTGTATAAAGTAGAATTTTGAACTTAAAAGTTACAATTAGTTAAAGTTTATGCAAAATGCGAAATTACATAGTTTTTATAGGCTTTTTAATAGTGTCTTGTAAAGGTGAAAGTTATAAAAAAATGAATAAATAATATATTTGCTATATTAGCTTAGATATAAAAGCTATGTAGTAAATATATTTTTTATATATGTATAAATGACAAGATATATGCAAAAATAAATAAGATAAATATTGAAAAATATTTTTTTTGTTGTAAAATTAAAAAGGTGATATTTATATGATGCTAAATAATAAAAGAAAAGGTGTATCATTAGTAGTGCTTTTAATCACTATTATAATCCTTATAATCCTATCAACAACTGTAATTTTGAATTCAGATGATAGTAGAATAGTTGCAAGAAAAACATCACTTGTAGCAGATTATAGCACTGTTCAAGATGCTGTTAGGTCATATTATGTATTAAATGGAAGCATGCCAACTCCAGATGTGGAGAAAAAAGTATATACATATGAAGAAATAGTTAGCTTAAATTCTGATGATAGGCTACTTGCAGAAATAAGTTCAATGAACGATGACTCAGCTAGTTTCTATATAGTAGATTTATCACTTCTTGATATATCAAATGTGAAAATGGGTCTAGAATATGAAGAGGCAGGGAGTAAAGATGTGTTTGTAGTATCAAGTCCAAATTTAAATATATATTATTTAAAAGGTGAAAGATTAGAAGGCGTTTTGTACTATTCACTATCTAGCGCGCTTACGTCAGCTACGGAATATACAGATATTTTAGAAGATGATTCATATGTAGAAATAGGAAGTGTAACTAAAGGTTCAAGAATTAATGTTATAAACTCAAATATTCTAAATTTAAGAGCAGTAGTAAAACTTGAACAGTCAGAAGAAGTAGAAATAAGAACAACAAATAATTCAATTTTCCCAGAAGTATCAGTTGGAGATAATATTTTAATTATAACTAATTTATTAACTGATGCTCAGCTTGAGGAAATAAAAACAAGCGGAAGTTTTGATTTGAAAATAAAAAAAAGCGGAAATGTAATTGAAACAAAAAACATAACAGTTTCTACTAATGCATCTAGCATAGCATTTAGTAGTGAGGCAGATATAGTAAAATATTATACAAACGAAAACACAGTTACTTTCTCATTTGAAGAAGGAAGCAAAGTAGAATATATAAAGTATGAAAAGTATAACGTTTTTGATGCAAATGAGGTAAATGGCTACGCACTATATAAACCAGAGTTAGATACAGAAACTAAATGGGTAGACTATGTAAAAAGTTATGGGAAACAAGCTTTTGCATCTAGTAACTTAAAATGCACGATATCTGTAGATAAGAGTGTAAAAGACATATTTGTAATTGCGGTAGATAGCAGTGGTAACGTTATAAAAACAGTAAAGAATGTCTGCAACTTTAATGCAAAATCAAGCCTATTAAACAAAGCACAAAATGATTTAAAAATTACAAATAACATAGTTGCACCTATTTCATCTTTAGTAAATGTAAAGTATAGTTTAGATGGAATAAACTATATAGACTTAGATGAATATACAGTGTCAAATGCAGCTCAAAGTAAAGAGTTACTTATTGAGGATATATATCAAGACACAATTTACGTAAAGACAATACTTACAGTATCTGGAGATAACTATGAATTTATAGATAAAATAAATACTAAAATGTAGGCTAAAAGAGGAATAATGATAAGGTGGGATATTATGAAAAATACTAAAGTAAAAAGAGGTGTTTCGCTTGTAGTTCTTGTGGTAACTGTTATTGTACTTCTTATACTAACTACTATGGTAGTAGTAAATAGTGATGATAGCAGAAAAGAGGCAAAACGTACATATTTTATAGAAACCTTAACAAGTGTTGAAGAGGCAGTAAGACAGTACTATTTAGTAAATGGTAGTTATCCGATTCCAAAAGGTGATAGCACAGCAAAGGTATATAACAAATCCGAAGTAATAAATGTTGCTGGAACATCTAACATAACAGATGAGATTATTCTAAACGGAGATGAAAATGCATCATTTTACGTTGTAAATATGTCTCTTTTAGATCTAACTAATATTACGATGGGAAATGGATTTGTTGATGATAAAAATAACTATAATAAAGATGTGTTTGTAGTGTCTTCAAGTAATTTCAATGCATATTACTTAAAAGGCGTAAGTATAAGTGGAACAAAATACTATTCACTTTCTGAATATCTTACTGGTTCAGCAAAAGTACTTTCAAGTTTATCTGAAGATTCATCAATAACAAATATAAATTCTGCTGTCCAAAGCGGAAGAATAACAGTAGAAGATAAAGAAGGATATACAAATGAGTTAGATACTAAAATAACGCTAGAAATAAAAGATGGTGAAACGGTTGAAATTGCAACAGATAATCATACATCTAATCCTTCAGTAAGTGTTGGCTTAAATACTTTAATATTAAAAGATGTACTTACAGAAGAACAAAAAGCAGATATTAATGCAAATAACATGTACGTAATAAGGATAAAACATTCATCTTTGGTGGTAGAAGAAAAAATAGCATATGTTACTAATCTATCTACATCTACTCCAGTAATTTCAAGTGAGGATACTGTGCATTACTATGTAGATGAAAATACTATATCATTTCTTGTAACTAAGGGTGAGTCAGATATAGAATATGTAAAATATGACTATTATAATGTATTTGATATTAATACTGAAAATGGGTATATGCTTTATCATCAAGAAATAAATGATGTAGAAGGACTAGTAAATAGTGCAAAAGAAAATGGCTTTAAAGTAAATTTAAGCTCGGATAATATGTGTACAATTTCAGTTCCAAAAGATGTAAGGGATATACTAGTTGTTGTAAAAGATAAGGCTGGAAATGTAGCATATATGTCTAAAACAGTATCAACTATATATGCAGAAGCTATTTTTTCAAATATAACTGAGACAGAAACAAAAATAAAGTCAAATGTTATTGCACCTATAGGAACGTCAGTAAATATAAGTTATAGTACAGATAATGTAACATATAGCGAATCTAGTAATTTTACTACATCTAATGCAAAAGATAAATTAGAGGTAAGCTTTTCAAATATCGCATCTTCATACGTGTATGTAAAGACAGTTCTTAGAGTAGATGGTGCAGATTATTCATATATAAATAAAATAGATTTAGAAGGTGTAGGAGAATACATTTCGTCAAATATAGAATCAGGTATAGAAACATATACTGCAAGTACTCTTTCAACAATGACAAGTGGTGAGAAGAAACTAAAATTTATGGGAGCGTATGTAACTGATTTTGTATCATCAAATGGATATAGTAGCTGGAGAATTTTTAATGCAGATAATGAGCATATATATTTGATTACAGATGATTATATTCCAGTATCACTGCTTGCATCAGGACATGGATTTAGTTTCGGAACATATAATACAGATTACTGTGTGTATAGTTCTTCAAGAGCAAACTTCATATCTAGTTTAAGTTTAGCAACATCATTTAATGGCTTTAAAGATGATGGCTTAAAGGCAAGTAGTATAAGAGTACCTAATTTAGTAGACTTTAGTAGTTCATATAATAGTGTAGAACATTCTGGAAGTACATATAATTCAAGTGCTGTAATGTCTAATATTTATTACGCATCAGGCTCAAATGATGGATATAATGTAGGTACAGCTACAAATCCTACACTAACATCTGCAGGATATATTCCGCTAAATGAATTAGATAACTTATGGGTAAAAACTTCTGATACAAAAGCAGAAGGATATATACTAAATGCTCCATCTAGCGCTTCAACAGATGATATATATGTTGTAACTAAAGATGGACTAGTAAGTAGTAATTCTTATTCTTCACAGAATTTAGGATTAAGGCTAATTGCAGTTTTAGACTCTAATGTAACTCTTAAAAGACATATAGAAAACGGAAGAACTACATATACAATTAACTAGAAATAATAATTAAAGTTGTATGCAAGAAAAATTTTTGTTGTTTTCATATATAAATTACTTCATATCAGTATAGATTTGTCTATACTGATATATTTTGTTGGAACAAAAGAAGATTTTACTTAAATAAAGATGTAGAATTATTAAATGGGTATCTAAAAAAAGATGTACATTTTTGGATATATAGAAAAAATACTATTAATAAATATTGTAAGTAGGCATTTCTTGTGATATAATTTAGCATGTAAATGAAGGGGAGAGTAAGATGTTTAGAAATTTAAATTTACCTAATAAACTTACAGTATTTAGAATAGCATTAGTTCCAGTATTTATAATAGTTATGGCTCTAGCAAGTATTCAGGAGCTTAAATGGCTTTCATTTGTTGCACTTGGAGTATATATAATTGCATCTTTAACTGATTTTATAGATGGGAAAATAGCAAGAAGTAGGAACCTAATAACTGATTTTGGAAAAGTAATGGACCCACTTGCAGATAAAGTGCTTGTAAGTACAGGTTTTATTATGCTTACATTTTTAGGAATAGTTCCAGGATGGATGGTAGCAGTAATTATTGCAAGGGATTTCTTTATTGATGGATTAAGGATGCTAGCTATTATGAGAAATAAGGTAGTGCCTGCAAATTTCATAGGAAAGATAAAAACATTTTTTGAAATGGTAACTATTGTTTTATTACTTCTTAATTATCCTATGACTACAAAGGATTCAAGCATATTTGCTTTTTTAACAAGTTATAATTCAATGGCACCTTTTGCTTTACTTATAAATATACTTGCTTCTATTTGTATGGTAGGTACATTTATTGTAACTGTGGTATCACTTATCACATATACTATTAGTTTTAGTAGAATACTTAGCTCAGAAGAAGATTTTGCAAGTGCTAATGAAAAATATGAAGATGTTAAGCAGATTGATATATTAGAAGATATAGAAGATACTAAAGATGAAAATCAAATAGATATTTTTGATAGTATTAATGGAAATGAAGAAGAAGTATCTAAAGAAGGAATAGAAGATAAAGTACAAGAAGAAAAGTGTGTAGAAGAAACTGAGAAAGTAGAAAATGAAGTAAATAAAGAAGAGGAATAAAACCTCTTCTTTTACATTATCTTATCTGATATAACGCTACCTAATGTAAATAGTGCCATGAAAGTAAAGAATAAAAATGCGAATATGAATAGTGTACATATTATAGAATTGCCAAATGTAAGCTTTAGTCTTTCTTTATTTTCAGCCATTTCACCTTCAGGAATCACAGCAGCTAAATTAGACACATCACTTTTAGTTTTTTCAGTATCAACCTCATTTTCAGCTATGTTTATTTGCTCTTCTACTATTGTATTATTGGTATTGTTATCATTTTTTACACTATCTTTTTTTACAGGTTTTTTAGAAAATAACTTTATGAAATCTTTGATAAGCATCCTTATTTTTCCAAAACTTACTGTATAATCAATATTTACTGTCATTAAGCATACAGACTGAATAATTATTGAAAGTGAAATAATTATTAAATCTAAAGTAACAATTGTTCTTAATTTATCTGATATATCTATTGTTTTAAAAATAATTGCCATTATAGAATCCCTTATACTTAAATCAAGAATATTGATATTTGTAGTGTATATAAATGCAAAAGTTATACCATTTATTATTAAATAAAGTACAGAGGGTATAATAAATTTATATTCATCAAGCTTATTATTTGTAACAAGTTTTATTGCAGAAGATAGAAATAGATTTATTATACTTATAGCAAGTAGAAATATGCAAAAAGCAAGCAAAAATGATATAAAAAACATTATTTATTACCTAACCTTTCTTTTTCTTATTTAATCTTGTTATATTATATAGTTTCCTATTCAAAGCAAAAATAGTTGACTTTACAAAACGCATTTTATCTTTCTTAGTTCCTTCAGACTTCTTTATTTTATAACTCTCTATTATATGTGAATAGATTTCTACAAGTTTGTCTCCAAATACTTCAGATGAGTTTTGAATAGCAGTTACAGTTCCATTTTTTATAAGTTTTTCCCTTAAATTATTATTCGTAAGAACATTTGCTATTGTTTTTGCAAAGTCCTTGTCATTTTTAACTAGTATCCCATTTTCATTTGTATGAATGAACTCAGATATATTAGGTGCATATTTTGCAACTACAGGAAGTCTTGATGCCATTGCTTCAATAAAAGTTAAACCTTGTGTTTCAGATAAAGAAGCATTAACAAATACATCGCCTAAAGTATAATAAAGAGGCGTTTTATCCCAAGGAACACTGCCTGTAAATATTATCTTATCTTCAATATTCAAACGTTTCACTTGTTCTACTAATCCTTCTTTTGCAGGACCGTCTCCAACAATTACAAACTTTGCTTTTGGAACTAATTTAAAAAGCTCTGGCATGCAGTCTATGACTTTATCAATACTCTTTTCCTCACCGATTCTTCCTAAAAATAGTACAACTTTTTCATCATCTTTTATTCCATACTTCTTTCTTATACTTTGCTTTTCTTCTTTAGTAAAATTATCAGGATTAAAAGGTGAAATGTCAATACCAGTAGGAACTACATAAATTGGTTTGCTTTTTATTTTACATTTATACTTTAAATATTTCCTTGTTTTATTCGATGGTGTAATAATGCACTCTGCCTTTGTCATGAAGTTTTTACTTAAAGTCCTTGCAAATCTTTTTGAGTATATACCACGTCCGGCCTTTTATAGGGTTTATATAGTGCATATAATCTTCCCACATAGTATGGTATGTGTGTATAAAAGGAATATCATACTTCCTACTTAGTATTTTTCCAAAAAGACCTAAAGAAAACTCAGACTGAGTATGAATAATATCTAAATTCAAATCCTTTATTTCTTTTGCTATAGTTCTAGAATAGAATGTAGCAACTCTAAATTTAAACTCTTTAGCAACAAAAAGTGGCATACTTTTTAGCATATATAACTGCTCATTTTCAGCAGGCTCATGCTTAGATGGGCTAAATATATATACCTCATGTCCACGTTTTTTCATTTCACTTTCAAGCATTCTTATTGATGTTACCACTCCGTTTATATCAGGATAGTAGACATCAGTAAAAATTCCAATTTTCATTTAAGTACCTCCGCGTAAACTACTGATAATTATTTTAACTCAAAATAACATAAAAGTAAAGATTTTGGAGAATATTGGTAAAAATAATTTTATATGGAGAATTTTTTGTGTGTAACAATAACTAAAAATAACTGTTATACTATTACATTGTTCTTGAAACAAAAATGCTAAAGTAGTATAATTTCTTTAGGTGAAATTATGGCAAGACAGTTTTTTGTAAATAGTGATGATATGATTCAGGATAAAAGTGGAATAATATGTATTAGTTCAAGCGAAGCAAAGCATATACAAGTTTTAAGACATAATGTAGGGGATTATATAAAGGTTAATGGAAGTATTTATGAAATAGTTAAGATGACAAGTAAGGATGTATATGTTAAATTTGTAGAAAAAAAAGAAAATGATTCACATAGCAGTATTAATGCTATAGTATATATGGCAATGCTAAAAAATGAAATGATGGAGCTAGCAGTAAAAAAAGCAGTGGAACTTGGCGCAAATGAAATTATTCCTTTTTATTCTAAAAACGTTGTAGTAAAGTTAGATAAAGAAAAAGAAGATAAGAAATATGAAAAATTAAATAAAATAATAATCGAGGCAGTTAAGCAATGTGGAAGAGATGATATTCCTAAACTTTCAAGCTTTAAAAAGTTATCTGAAATAGATTTTAGCTTAAATGATGTTAATTTCCTTGCATATGAAAAGGAAAGTAGCACTTTTAAAGATGCTATATATGAAGTAAAAGGAAGGAATATAACAAGTGTTGGAATAATAGTTGGCCCAGAAGGTGGTTTTGAAAGTGAAGAAGTAAATAATATTATGAAAAATGAGAATGTAAAAAGCGTAAGTTTAGGAAGTAGAATTTTAAGAGCTGAGACTGCTACTATGAACATGCTAAGTATTGTACTTTATGAGTTTGAAAAAAGATAGCATAAGATAAGGCTTTTTGTCGAATTTTGTAATATTTAAGAAACATTAAAAATAAATTTTAATTATTTGAAAAAAAATGAAATGAAAGTGTTGACTTATTTATTTCTTTTAAGTATAATTAGTTTGTAAAACATTAAAGGAAGGCGGTGTAACATATGACAATTACTGATATAAGAGTTAGAAAAGTAGATAATCAAAGTAGAATGAAAGGTATCGCTTCTATAACTATTGATGATGTATTCGTAATACATGATATCAAGATTATTGAAAGTGATAGAGGTGTATTTATAGCTATGCCTAGCAAAAAAACTCCAAACGGAGAATTTAAAGATATAGCTCACCCAATCAACACTGAAACTAGAGAAATGATTCAGTCTCAAGTTATCGCAAAATACAACGAAACAACTTCTGAAGAAGCTTAAGTTTTGATGTAATATATGAATTAAAGGAGGGAAAGAAATTTCCTTCTTTTTTATTCAATAGGGTGCGACCATGTAGGTTGTATAGTTTAACAGGTGGAAATCCTGTTTGGAAAGGCACTAGCCATGCCGTAAGTAGCGAGTCTTGGACTTATTGTAGTAATACAATAGGTTAAGCGTAGACAGTTA
>JAFVCY010000065.1 GCA_017478805.1 Clostridia bacterium | reverse complement strand
TAATTAATTATTAAATATTTATAGATTAATTTATCAAATTTATACTTATATATAATTAATATTTAATTGATATAAATTAGACGAGCAAATTTTGATTTTAAGACATTTTTATATATAAGGTAGTATAATTTCATTATACAATATTATTATGAAATTACAATAAAGCTAATAAATCCATATGGATTAGTGATAGTAAAAACATATTAAAAAAAGTGACGTCCAAATTTCGATTTTAAGACGTTTTTGAAAAAGGGGTAATAAAATTACATGTCTGAAATAATTATATAAATTGAATAAAGTGAAATATAGAGATAATTTTTATTTTTAGAAGTAGTAATAGATGTAAATGTAGGATATATAAGTTATAGGATAAATATATTTAAATCCTTAAAATCGAAATTTGAGCTTAGCATATGATAGCTATAAGTACTGATATATAAGGATATGCAGATGTATGGTTATTCTTAAAAACTCCTTACCTAAATTTCACAAAATTTGTATTTTGCGAAATCTTGTAACTAAAATTAATCAGGTACTTTGCCATCGTATTTTTCTCCTTCCCTTCCTTATAACCCTTTATATTATTAATAATTTAAATGTAATTAAAAATAAATTGTTATTTATAATTATTTATTATTTAATTATATATTATTGCTACAGTACCTATCCTGCTATAAATTAATAATTATTTTTTGGATAAAAATAATTTTATTACTTTTTTACTTCCTATAGTAAGTGAATTTTATATAACTCTATTTTACCTAAATCAATATAATCAATCATATATCTATTGTAAAAAAATGTTTTTTTATTTTTTGTTTTAAAAGTACATTGCTCCCTGCCTGATCAACTATATGTAATTACAATTCACATATATTATGTAAACACAATATAAATATTTAATAGAGAAAATAAAATTGCCTCTACTTTGGTTAGTAGAGGCGATTATAAGAGGTTGATATATGAAAAAACTAAGACGATATAGCCTTAGCTCGGCATGCTTATTTGTTCCAAACACCTAGTTTGTTATCTCTTGCATAAGCTTGAGCTTTAGACAAATCTGTAGCAAGTGCTACATTTGTTCTTTCAGATTTTAAAGTAGCAAGTCCACTTTTTAGTAAAGTAGCGTTATATAGTTCATTTTCTAAGTATACATATACTTGTCCAACTCCATCTATATCTCTTACTTTATCAAAAGCGATTTTAACTTGTTTAGCTTCTAAATCTGACTGTATTTTTTTGTATGTTTCTTCAGTTGCGTATTTGTAGTCAATTCCTATCATTGCTACTACTTTCGATTCTGATTTATATTTTAGAGTAATGTTACCACTATTATCTATTGAAGCAACATCTAATAAATCAGACTTTACTAAAGATTCTAAATTTTCAAAGTATTTTTCTTCTTCTACTTCTTGAAGTGCAGAAGTTTCTATGGCTGTTTTTTCTTCTGTAGTATTTTCTGGCTGTGCAGCTACTTCTTGTACTTTAGGTTCTTCATTTATATTTTCTGCAACTTGAATAACTTCGCTTTCAGGATGAGATGCTATAAGATTATTTGAAGAAGTACTTTTAAAGTATATATAAGACCCCACTGATATTAGAGCTACTGCTACAACTGATACTAAAACAGTTGGACCATATTGTTTGATATAAAATGTTCTTTTATTATCATAATACATTTATTATATTCCTCCTCTTTTTCTATAGCTCTTCTCTTGTAAGCTACAAGTTAATTATAACATTTATTTTATGTAAAGTCAATAAAAAAGTCAAAAATATTTCAAAAAAATATAAATTTTATGTAAATTGATTAACAATTTGCATTATGCCAAACATTTTGTACATCATCTGAGTCGTCTAATTTATCCAAAAATTTCTCTAATTTTTCTATTTCTTCATCATTTAAGTCTTTCTTAAGATTTGGCACCATCTTAATTTCAGCTTCAGCAAACTCATAACCTGCTTTTTCTAGTGCATCTTTTAAATTATAGAAATCATCTGGAGAGCTTGTTATCTCAAAGAACTCATCTTCTGAATTAAAATCTTCTGCTCCACTATCTAAAGCTTGCATCATAAGTTCTTCTTCATTTATCTTTTCTGTTTTTTCTATTATAATAACGCCTTTTTTATCAAACATATATGATACGCAGCCTGTTTGACCCATGTTTCCACCTGCTCTATCAAATATACATCTAACATCAGCAGCTGCTCTATTTCTATTATCTGTTGTAACTTCAACAATAACAGCAACACCTGCTGGTCCAAATCCCTCATAAACTATTTCTTCGTAATTTGCGCCATTTCCTTCTCCAGATGCTTTTTGTATACATCTATTTATGTTATCATTTGGCATATTGTTTGCTTTTGCTTTAGCTATAACATCTCTTAATTTACTATTTATATTAGGGTCAGGGCTTCCACCCATCTTAACTGCAACTGCAAGTTCCTTTCCTATTTTTGAAAAGATATTTGCTTTTTTTGCATCTGTACTTTCTTTTTTTCTTCTAATATTCTCCCATTTACTATGACCTGACATAAACATTTCCTCCTTAATTTTACTATTACCTAGTAATTTTAACATATTTTGCACAATTTGTATACATTTTTTTGAAATTTATTACTATATATTGTATTTTTTATTTAAGCTATATAATTCTTACTCCTTTTACCAAAGGATTTAAATCTCTTATCTTTACACCTTTTAGCTCAAAATTAGGAACATCTTCTAATTTAATATTTTTAAATATATCTAGATTTTTCATTAGAATAGTATCATTTGAGTTTTTCATTTTTTCAAACAATTCATCTTCATTTAATACATAAAGATCATCATATGAAATATAACCACTATCAATAGAATGCTTTGTTATTGAAGCTAAAAGTTCCATCATGTAATTGTCTTCATTTGAGTGACAAAACACATCTATGCTTTTACTTACATTAACTACCTTACTTGCAATAACATTTGATTTAAAACCAATTTCACCATTATATACATCAATATCATTTACTATATTTAAAATATCATCTTTATTAATATTTTTAGTCCATGAAATACCTGTAAGTATAACTCCATCTAATCTATCAGCACAGAGATAAGGTCTATCTATATCAACAATAGAATACTGTTTAAAATTTGCTATTTCATTTAGTAAAATGCCATCTTCTTTTAAACATTCATTTAGGTATGTGTCATTTTTTAAAATTTTTTCAGTATATTCTTCAGTACTTTCTTGATTTAAATAATCTTTATTCATATAATCTATTACATGTGAAAAACAAGGAGTGGCAATATCATGAAATAGCCCGAGCAAGTGTTACTTTCTTATCTTTAGTGCATTTCCATGCAATAAGAGCTGTTGTAATACTATGATCATATCTTGAAATATGTTCTTTAAAATTATATATATTTTTAGAAGCATAGTCCATACCACAAAAATATCCTACTTTTTTTAATCTTTGCATACATGGAGCTTTTAAATATTTATCTAAAAATTCAGGTCTTTCATTAAACCCCAAAACATCAAAATATATCTTAAGTAAATTTTCTTTCATACTTGTTCCTTTCAATATCATTAATAATGTTATTATATGTTATTATTTTGCATCATACCAGCTAAGTCCAATATTCATATCAATATCTAGTGGTACTTTAAGCTTAATTACGTGTTCCATTGCCTCTTTAACAATTTCTTTTGCCCTTTCTTCTTCCCCTGGCTCCACTTCAACTATAAGTTCATCATGCACCTGCATTATAAGTTTAGACTTCATATTTTCACTTTTCAATTTTTTATATACATTATTCATAGCCACTTTTATAATATCAGCAGCTGTTCCTTGAATAGGAGCATTCATTGCAATTCTTTCGCCAAATTTAGCAATATTTTTATTTTTACTATTTACCTCATCTACATATCTTCTTCTACCATAAAGAGTAGTAACAAAACCTTTTTCTTTAGCATATAAAATTATATTTTTCATAAAATCCTTAATTCCAGAATATTTAGCAAGGTAACTTTCAATATACATTTTAGCCTCAGTTCTACCTACTCCAATATTTTTAGCAAGACCAAAATCACTAATTCCATATACAATTCCAAAGTTAACAGCTTTAGCTTTTCTTCTCATTTCTTTTGTTACATCTGCTACATCTACATTAAAAATTTGAGAAGCAGTAGCGCTATGAACATCTATACCACTATTAAATGCATCTATCATAAGCGAGTCTTCTGCCATACTAGATAGAACTCTTAATTCAATTTGACTATAGTCACTATCTAAAATCATTTTTCCATCTTGACCAACAAAAAATGTCCTCATTTTGCTACCAAGTTCAAGTCTTACAGGTATATTTTGTAGGTTTGGCTCGGTAGATGAAAGTCTTCCTGTAGCAGTAACAGTCTGCATAAATGTAGTATGAACTCTGCCGCTTTTCAGTTATCTTATCCCTCATGCCATCTACATATGTAGACTTAAGTTTAGCAAGCTGTCTATACTCTAAAATATATCCTATTATTTCATGTTTATCTTCAAGCTCATCTAAAACCTCTTTATCCGTTGAATAACCATTTTTATTCTTCTTAACAGCTGGAAGCCCTAGCTTTTCAAAAAGCACTTCTCCAAGCTGTTTAGGCGAGTTTATATTAAACTCAAGGCCCGCTAGGGTATATATAACCTTCTCAAGCTCAGTAATCCTTTTAGAAATTTCTATGTCAAAATCGTTTAGCTTATTTACATCAATATACATACCAACGTGTTCCATAGAAGCAAGAGTTTCTGTAAGAGGCATTTCAATATCGGAAAATAGTTTATCCATATTCACATTTTTAAGCTCGTTTAAAACTGCCTCTTTACTATATTTTATAGCATTTAAATATATATTAATATTATATTCTTCATTTTCATCTAAAACATTAGATGTAACTTTATCAAAATCATCAAATAGAGATATCTGTTTTTTAGCACTTTCTACTTTTAAATTTTCTGAAAATAGCGTAGAAAGTAAAAAGTCAAATGGATACTTGCCTTTCGAAGAATCTAAAAGATAGTATGCTATCATAATATCATAATTAAATCCTCTTATATCATTTATACCTATATCAAATAGATACCTTATATCTTGTTTTATGCTATATCCTGATTTACAAATATCTACGCTAGCAAACTTTTCTAAAAACTCTTTTTCAAACTCCTTATTTTCAAGTTTAACAACATATACTTTATTTTCGATAAGTAATGCAATAAAGTTAAAAGAAATATCAAAAGTACTTACAAAATAATCTTTATTATTCACGTTTAAGATATACCAAACATCATTTACTTTTTTTAGCTCATCATACACCACTAAAACGTTTTCTTTTTCTATATACTCTATTTGATTTAACTTTGTAACACTTTCTTTAATCTTAAAAAGTTCTAAAGCAAACGAATTTTCGTTTAACTTTATATCGTCATTTGTAATACTTAAGCTTATGCTATTTTCATCAATACCTGTAAAGTCAAATCTAGTCATAAGCTTTGAAAAGTTCAGCCTTTTAAATATCCTATAAAGTTCCTCTTTATTTATATCTTTTTTTCTGCACAAATCGTAATCAATATTTATAGGTACATCTCTATAAATAGTTGCAAGCTTGTAACTAATATACGCCATCTCTTTGTCATCTTTTAGTTTTTGGATTACATTACTTGTTGCATCTAAATTATCAATATTTTGGTATATGCTATCTAATGATATATACTTTTCAATTAAAGAATATGCAGTTTTTTCTCCTATTCCTTTAACGCCTGGTATATTATCAGATGAATCTCCCATAAGAGCTTTAACATCTACAACTTGCCATGGAGAAATAGAATAGTTTTCTTTTAAAAGTTCAGGAGTATACATTAAATAATCAGTTTTACCACCTGAAGTTTTAGGCATAACAACAGTAGTTTTATCTGAAATTAACTGAAAAGAATCTCTATCCCCAGTTAAAATATATGTATTTATACCTTTTTCATCATTTATTTTAGATATTGTTCCTAAAATATCATCAGCCTCATATTTTTCCATTTCAATTATAGGGATATTCATAGCAGTAAGTACTTCTTTAATTATAGGCATCTGACCTTTTAGTTCTTCAGGCATACCTTTTCTTTGACCTTTGTAATCTTCATACATTTCATGTCTAAATGTTTTTGCTTTAAGATCAAAAGATACTGCTATATAGTCTGGCTTTAACATTTCTTCTATCATAAGGTATGTATTTAAAAAGCCATATATAGCATTTGTATATATACCTCCTGGCACGCTCATTGACCTTACTGGTACTCCATAAAATGCTCTATTCATTATACTATTTCCATCAATTACTAAAAACTTTTCCATTTTATTCTACCTGCTTTCCTATTATTTTACTTATAATATCTCCCATGGTTATAATACCGATATGGAACTTCATTATCCTTTATTACCACCATTTTGCATTTTTCTTTTTTAAACTTGTTTAATGCATCTTCTATAGTTTTATCTTTGTCTATATATGCTACATTTCTAACAATGTCTTCTACTTTCACTTTTCCTAACCCTAAATTCTTTTCATTTAGCAAAATATCTTTTATATGTACATATCCTATTATTCTACTCTTTTCATAAACAATGAGTCTTGATATAGGGTATTTTGCAAATATTTCCTTTATTTTTCCTACTTTTTCATTTGAATTTATGCATTTAACATCTTCCATTTTTGTACAAACTTTGCAAAGATTCCTATCTAAATTAGATACTGTTTTTTCCATTATCTCTTTTTCAAGTTTAGTTATACTTCCCTTTTCTACCTCTTTATTCGTAAACTCCTTAATTTCATCTAAGTCTGTTTCATTTGTAACTTTGCTCTTTATAACTGTATCTAGCTTTGTAGATAAAAATGAAATTGGATACAGTAAATAGTTCAAAAATCCATAAAAATACATTATGTAACTATCATTAAACTTATACTTCTTCCTCATATGGACTATATGTTTTGGAATATATATACCAATTATCATAGTAATGTATGTTGATATTACAGTAATGAATAGAATTGATATGTATTTTATAACTACAAACGGTGCTCTGCCATAAAGTGAGATGAATAAAGAGGTCTCTATACTGCCCAAACATAAATCTACAACTATGGCAGATATTAAAAACTCAAACATAGTTA
>JAFVCY010000008.1 GCA_017478805.1 Clostridia bacterium | reverse complement strand
ATTCCCTAATCATTTTTTTTCTTTCTGGTGATATTGTTTCTTTTCTTCCCATAAAAAATTCCTCCCTATGATATTTTTTATATTATCATAGAAAGAAATTTTTTACTATACTAGTTTACACAGTTTTTTCTACACACTCAATAAAAAATGTGTCATCTGTTTTTTAGACTATTTAATTATTCAGCTGCTACATCAAGTTCAGAAAGCTTTTGTTCAAACTCAGAAATTCTTTGCTCTGTCTCATATTGTTCAATTCTATTTAAAGCATATAAATACTTTCTTTCATCTGATAATAGTTGTTGATACTCTTCATTCCAATCTTCATGATTTCTTAAACTATTATGAACCTCATTTAGTTTATCCTCAAGAACTGTTTTTATTGGTTTTACAATATCGCCATCTTTTTCAATCTTTATTCCATTATCTACCATGTAGTGTATTGACTCTGCAAATAATCTTTCACCTTGAGTATTTACTTCTTCTTGAGAGCTATCATGAAGAATATTTACCATTTTATTCATGCCATCTGCACCAATTTTTTCGAATATTGAATCTACTCTTGAATCTATAAACTGGCCATTTTCTCCAAATACTTCTTGTCCACTTATGAAAATATCAACATTGTTTTGTACAATTCTTAACTGTTGTACTGGTATTTCATTTGTAGCAATTTGAAGTGCATGTCTATCATAATACTTTTGAAAAGCACTATTGCACATTTCATATTCAGCATTATATGGTTTGAAATACTGAGCATATTCTCTTAAAACTTCATGCTGAGTTTTTTCACCACTAACATTTTCTCTAAGTGAACCTATATCCTCACCAAAGTATGCACTAACTTTGTTATCAATAGCATCCTCTTCATACTTCACTTCTGGCATTACATCTGCTAGCGTATCATTTGAAGCTGGCATATTCTGCATTTCATTTTCCTTATTCTCTGATGCTGGCATAATACCATTTGCTTCTTCGCCTTGGCTACCAAATTCTTCTAAAGAAGAGCCAAGCATCAATGTATCATCTTTCTTGATTCCAAAGATTCTCATGAACCCATCTTTTAGTGATGACAAATCATCTAAAAATAATTGCCATTCATTTTTCCAAAAATTAAACATAATATAAACACCCTCTTTTGTTCTTTCACATATCTTTCTCTAAATAATCGGCCTCTTTCTTAACCTCTAAATAAATTTTAATCTATATCATAAAAAAAAGCAATAAGCAAAGCTTCTTTTTATGTATCATTTTCGTTTCATTTCTTTTATTTTTCAAAAGTATAAATAATATTTTAAAGTTTCTTTTACTATTATTTTAAGCTATTTTTGATAATTAAGTTTACTATAATTTTGAAACATTTCTAAGTGATTTACATATATCTACATTATTTTTATATTTCAATTTTTGTAACATTTATGAAATATTTGTATTAAACTCTAGTATTAAACTCTAGTATTTCTCTTACTGTTAAAGTATTTATTCCACCATTTCCCCATATATATAGATTTGTATAACCAAGATTTGTTAGTTTGCAAATAGCATAATTTGTTCTTTCACCAGTAGAACAATAAACAAGTATCGGTGTTTTCTTATCCATTATAACGTTATATATAGTACTATCTATCTCATTTGCAGGAATATTTATTGCTCTTTTTACATGCATACCCTCGAACTCATCTTCATGCCTTACATCTAAAATTACATTTTGAGCATTATCTACAAAACTTAGTATTTCACTTTCATTTAATACCTTATACACACACCTTACATTATATCCTCTTCCTCTTTGCACACCTAACATCTTCCTTATATTACTTGATAGTCTATCAAAAGAAAACATACAACCACCTCTTAAGGTAATTGTATGTTTTATAAGTCATAATTATTACGCCTTTCTAAATATTTTAGCAAGCACTACTTTTACTATTTCAAGCATTACTATAACTATAGCAATTACTGCAGCTATATACATATACATTCCATTTTCAAGCTCTTCTATTTGAAGCCAGTTTCTAGTAAGTGGCATTAGCATAACGCCTATTTGTACTATTATAGATGCAATAATACAAAGCAGCATTGGTATATTTTTAAATATTCCTACCTTAAATATTGCTTTTTTATCTGACCTGCAGATAAATGAAAATAGTATTTCTATCATTGCAAGTGTGAAAAATGCAGCTGTAGCGCCTACACTTTCACCATAGTTATTAGCCCCAAAAGTATACACAATAAATATTGCTATAGACTTTATTATGGCCGGAATAATAATCCTTAGTACCATGAAGTTATTAAAGAACTTCTCATTTGCATTTCTTGGTTTTCTCTTCATTATTCCATCTTCTTCTTTTTCAAAACCAAGTGCAATTGCTGGAATCGTATCACTTATTAAATTTATCCATAAAAGCTGAATTGGTGTAAATAGCACTTTATTAAATAGTGTTGCAAAGAATATTATAATTACTTCTGCTATATTTGAAGCTAGAAGATATGTAATTACGTTTTGGATATTAGTATATATCCTTCTTCCTTCTTTTATAGCAACAACAATAGTTGCAAAATTATCATCAGCTAAAATCATACTTGATACACTTTTAGATACTTCTGTTCCTGTTATTCCCATTCCGACCCCTATATCTGCTCCTTTTAAAGCTGGTGCATCATTTACTCCATCACCTGTCATTGCAACTACTTTCCCATTTGCCTTCCATGCCTTTACTATCCTTATTTTATTCTCCGGTGAAACTCTTGCATATACCCTAACTTTAGTTACTTTTTCTTTTAGCTCTTCATCTGTCATATTATCTACATCAAGGCCTGTTAAAGCAACATCTGTAGGTCCTAATATTCCTAGTTCTTTTGCTATTGCTGATGCTGTCTCTATATTATCCCCTGTTATCATAACAGGTATCATTCCTGCTTGGTAGCACTCCTTTACTGCATCTTTTACTTCTGGTCTAGGTGGGTCTATCATGCCTGTCATACCAACAAATGTTAAGTCTTCTTCTATCTTCTTTCCTGTATCTTTTCCATCTTTTGATACTTTTTTAAATGCATATCCAAGTACCCTTATAGCATTTTGTGCCATTTCATGATTTGCCTCTATTATTTCTTCTTTATCTTTTTCTGTTATCTCCCTTGTTTTTCCATCTATATATATGTATTTACAAATATCAAGCACACTTTCAATTGCTCCCTTTGTACATATAGTATATGCTCCTTCATCTTTATTTACAGTAGTCATTAATTTTCTTATAGAGTCAAATGGCAGTTCATCAACTCTTTCATGCTGCATTTTATATTTTTCTGTATCTATTCCCATGTCCTCTGCAATCTGAATTAGTGCTGTTTCAGTTGGGTCGCCCATTAATACTTTTCTTGATTCTTCATTTGCAATAGTAGTATCATTACATAAAATCATTATTTTAGTTAGCATTGATATATCGTTTGTAGGAAGCGTATCAGTTACATCAATTAAAGTCATGTCATAGTATATCTTCCTTACTTTCATTTTATTTTGCGTTAAAGTTCCTGTCTTATCCGAGCAAATAACTTCTGTTGAACCTAAAGTTTCTACAGCAGACATGTTCCTTATAATGCTTTTTTCTTTTGCCATCTTTTGAACGCCCATTGCAAGTGTTATAGTAATTACTGTTGCAAGGCCTTCTGGAATTGCAGCAACTGCTAATGCAATAGCAAGCATAAATACATCAATTAATGGTTTTCCTTGCACAATCCCCATGATTACCATTACTATTGCTATCATTATAACGATAATACTAAGCATCTTACTTATTTCGTTCATTTTCTTTTGAAGTGGCGTAGGCTCAGCATCTACTGATGATATTGCCTTTGCTATCTTTCCAAGCTCTGTATCCATACCTACAGCTACTACTACAGCTACTGCTCTTCCATAAACTATGGAACTACCTGAGTATAGCATATTGGTTCTTTCTGCAAGTGGCACAGACTGACTATTTATTACTCCATCTTGTTTTTCAACTGCCACAGATTCACCAGTAAGCGCTGACTCTTCTACTTTTAAGCTGTGATTTTCTATTATTCTCATATCTGCTGGTACATAGTCTCCTGCTTCTAATATTACTATATCACCTATTGTAAGTTCTTCTACATCTATTTCTTTTACTTTTGACTGTCTTCTTACCTTTATGCTCTTAAATGACATACTTTTTAGTGCTTCTATTGCCTTTTCCGCTTTATTTTCTTGCACTACTCCTAAAATAGCATTTAATACAACCACTGCAATTATTATAAAGGTGTCTGTCATTGGCTCATTATTCATGTATGAGACTACTGCAGAAAGCACTGCTGCAATTAGCAAAATTATAATCATTATATCCTTAAACTGCATTAAGAATTTATAAATAATCCCTTTTTTCTTTTCTTCTTTTAGTTTATTTAATCCATATTTCTTTATTCTTTCATCTACTTCAGTTTCACTTAAGCCTTTTCTAAAATCTGTATTTATTTTCTCTAAAACTTCACTATCCTTTAAGTTATACCATTTATCTTCCATATATTTCCCTCCGAAATGTTTCTTAATACAAAAATTATATACTATTTCTATTCTTTATTCAATAGCTTTATATAATTATTATGTAGCAAAATATATAGAAAAAAGCACAAGCTGATTAATTTTGCTTTGCTTTTGATTTTTTTGAATTAAATATAGTTTTAAATATCTGCCTTGTGCATGGCTGGATAAAGAATATTTGTGAAAGTAGTGCAAATGGAAAGTTAAGCACAAATGTCTGTAAAAAGTTTGGTATAAATTGCAAAAAGAAATGAGTAACTGTAAAGTTTTCATCATGGAATACTAAAGCTGGAAATATCCCTTTATATAGCACAGTTGCAAGGAAGCTCATAAGTGGGCACATTATACATACAGTAGAACATATAACTGCTAGCTCTACAAATATAGGCTTATGTTCTTTTGGATTAACTGCATTTAGTGCAAGCTTTAGTGAAAGTGGACTTCCTACAAATATTTCTGAAAAAAAAGCAAGTACAAATTCTATAGGAATAAGCATTAGTGCAAATTTAAAATCTACATTTAATATTCCACCGTTTTCTATGCTTAGGCAATATATTACAAAGCATGGTACAGTTATCATTACAGTAATTAGTGCAAATATTATTCTTTGCATTTTATTTTGTGGCATATTTTTTTCCTCCTTTCTAAAAAAATAAAAAACTAACCCATAAATCTTAACGTACGTAATCAGATTTATGAGCTAGCTGTAGCTCTACATGTTTCGACATAAAACTATTTATTTTTTACTTTTCTATTTTAACAAATATTTTCTATTTTTTCAAGTTTCCATCATTAATATCTAAAAAATTATCAAAATTATCAAAGTTATTGTTTTTTTCATATAATACATTAGATGATTTTTTATCATCTAGAAGGAGAGAATAATATGAGTTGTAATTATACAAACACAAATAGTATTTCAAGTTACTGTCATCCATCTTGTCCTAGACCACCATTTATACTAGGCCCAACAGGACCTCAAGGTGTGCCTGGTATTCAAGGTGTACCTGGTGTTATGGGTCCAACAGGGCCTCAAGGTGTACCTGGTATTCAAGGTATTCAAGGGCCTACTGGTCCAACAGGACCTCAAGGATTAGCTGGTGTTCAAGGTTTTCAAGGTGCTACCGGACCTACTGGTCCTCAAGGACTTCAGGGATTAGCTGGTGCTACTGGTCCTACTGGTCCTCAAGGTATAGCTGGTATTCAAGGTATTCAAGGGCCTACTGGTCCTCAAGGACTTCAAGGATTAGCTGGTGCTACTGGTCCTACTGGTCCTCAGGGTATACCTGGTATTCAAGGTATAGCCGGACCTCAAGGTTTAACTGGTCCTACAGGAGCTACATTGTCTATTTTAAATAGACAAAAAATATCAATTTTTATTCTCCTTTTCATTGCAATACTTATCATAAATATCCATAAGCATCTCTCCTATTTTCTCATACCATATTTCTTTTTCTTCTTCTATTATTTGATCATGATTTTCGATTATTTTCCATCCATTATTTTTCATTATTTTCACCTCTATAAATATTATTAGAATCATAGAATAATATCACTTTTTAGTTTAACAAAAACAAAAAGTAACAGAGAATATATTTTTTTGCTATTATCATTACAAAACAAAAATAATTAAGATAATTATTTTTTATGAAAATTTCACGCTTGACAAAACATATAATATATATTAAAACAGTATTATAACAATATCCTTTACTGATAATAAATTATGACAAAGTCCATTACGGACAATATTATTTGGTGCTTTGCGTCCTGCAAAGTACCTTTTTGTTCTTATTTTTTGATATTATAATATACATTAGGAAACTTTTAAAAATAAAACTTACACTTTTTAATTAGAATATAGGGTAATAAATTTTGTTTCATTTTTCTAATCTTTTTTCTCTAATTAGGTTAGTTCTTTTATATTTTTTAAAATTGTAACAAATATGAATAAATTTTGTCGAAAATTGCTGAAACATTTGTTTTATTTTTTTGACATTTTTCTTGACATCAGTATAATGATTTGCTATAATATTTACAGAGGATATGTCTAAAATATATCAGATGTTTTTCCCTTCCTTTTATTCTAAGTTATTTTTTCTTTTGAATAAAGAAAGGGGGTGGTTTTATGTCAAAACGTGAAAAAACGCTTTTCGACATAATACTACTGCTAATTGTGGTGGTATTATCACTTATAGTTTTAATATTTTTCATCATAAAATAGAAAAAACATCTGATTTAAGCTCCTAGCTTATTTCAGATGTCTCCTAAATAAAGGGAATACATCTGATTCCAACATTCAGACGTATCCTCTTTTATTTTATGCTAAAAAACATAAAATAAATTCTATACTTTAAGTATACCACACCTACAGTTAAAATACAACTACAATTTTAAAATTTTTTGAAAATTTTTTGGTAATTTTTTGTAAACTAATTAAGGTATAGTTTTTTATTGTAAGTGTAATTTTTCAAAAAGTTCCTTACATGAATATAAAATTCAAATAAAAATATACTTATAATATCATATTTAAATATATTTTTATAAAAATATATTAGAAAGGAAGTTTTATGGTAGCAATATATGCTAGACAATCAATTGATAAAAAAGATAGTATATCTATTGAAACACAACTAGAATATGGTAAAAATATATGTAAATTAGAAAACTTAAATTACAAAGAGTATTTTGATAAAGGATTTTCAGGTAGTAATCTAGATAGACCAGAATTTAAAAAATTACTTATAGATATTGAAAATGGAATAATTGATAAAGTTATATGCTATAGATTAGATAGAGTTAGCCGTAGTTTAGTTGATTTTTCTAATCTACTAACACTATTTAAAAAGTATAATGTTGAGTTTGTTTCTGCAACAGAAAACTTTGATACTTCTACCCCTATTGGCAGAGCTATGATTAATATTATAATGGTATTTGCCCAGCTTGAAAGAGAAACAATTCAAAAAAGAATAACTGATAATTACTATGCAAGAATAAAAGCTGGTTCTTTTAGTGGTGGAACTCCTCCTCTTGGATATAATAATACAAAGAAATTAATTAATGGTAAAAAGACTGCCGTTTTAGCCCCAAATGATAATATTAATATTGTTAAAAATATATTTGAAGATTATTTGAATGGTAATTCTTTAAGGGAAATATCTATTAAATATAAAGATATTACTCATACACAAATAAAGAATATATTGTCAAATCCAATTTATACTGAAAATACTGTAGATCTATATTCATATTACAAATCTAAAGGTTATATAATTCATAATCCAATAGAAGAATTTAATGGAAAAAATTCACTACAAATTTGTGGTAAAGAAAAAGGAAAAGGTAAAAACAGAATTAAAACAAAAAAAGAAGAACAAATTGTATCTATATCTATTTGCACACCTATAATCCCCGCTAACAAATTTTTAATTATACAAAAGAAACTTGAAAGTAATAAAAAATATGATTATGGTAGAAAAAAATCAAAATATACTTGGCTTACAGGTTTATTAAAATGCGGAAAATGTAACCATTCTGTAGGTTTAAAAGGTACTAATAATTATAAATATTTCATGTGTAGATATGCTAAAGATTTCAAGGGATGCGGCAACACTCAAACATATAATTTAAAAGAATTAGAAAATATAATACATTTATATCTTATATCATTTATTCAAACTATAGATTTAGAGAAACTTAATAAAAAGAAAGTTCAAAATGATTTAATTACAGAACTTAATAATCAAAAAATTATAAAAAACAAAATTAAAGAACAGATTGATAATATTGCAGATGCTATTGCTAGTGGAATTAGTATATCTCCTATGTTAGAAAGCAAAGCTCATGCTTTAAGTGTTGAACTTCAAAATGCTAATAAGAAAATATCAAATATTCAAATAGAAATATCCAAAAGCCAAAATTCACAAATAAACATCAATAAATTTTCAAAAGCAATTAATAATCTTCGTACCTCTTTTGATTCTTTACTAGTTGAAGAAAAATATAAAATAGCAAAATTATTTATAAAAAAAATATATATTCATGACAAAACCATTATAATTAACTATATTTTTTAACATTTGTCTATTGTATATGTACGTTACAGGCCCAACAGGTCCTCAAGGACTTCAGGGATTAACTGGCGAAACTGGTCCTACTGGTCCTACTGGTCCTACTGGTCCTCAAGGTATTCAAGGTATTCAAGGATTAACTGGCGAAACTGGTCCTACTGGTCCTACTGGTGCAACTCCAGTACTTACAATAGGAACAGTAACTACTGGTGCTCCAGGAACAGAGGCAGCAGCAACTATAACAGGAACTGCTCCAAACTTCGTACTAAATTTAACAATACCTCAAGGACCTACTGGACCTTCTGAAAATGTAAACTAAAATAACAAACGAAAATTGGCAGCCTAAAGTGCTGCCTTACATATTGGAGGGATTGTTTTGAACAAATATAAAGTATGTGTATATGCAATATCTAAAAACGAAGAAAAATTTGTAGATAGATGGGTTGATTCAATGAAGGAAGCTGATTATATTGTTGTTTTAGATACTGGCTCAACAGATAACACTGTAAAGAAACTAAAAAAGCATAAAGTAAAAGTGAAAAGTAAAATATTTGATGATTTCAGATTTGACATAGCTAGAAATGAATCATTAAAATTAATTCCGAAAGATACTGATATTTGTGTATGTATTGATTTAGATGAGGTATTTGAAAATGGTTGGAGAAAGAAATTAGAAAGTGTGTGGGACAAAGACGTATCAAGAGTTAGATACAAATATACCTGGAGTTTTAATGAAGATGGCACAGAAGGCGTAGTCTTTATGGCAGATAAAATTCATAGGTTTGGGCAGTTTAAATGGACACATCCTGTACACGAAATACTCACCTCTATAACAAACAATAACTACAAAATAGTCGATGAACCTAAAATTTGGCTTAAACATTACCCTGACAAAACTAAGTCAAGAGGCTCATATTTAAGACTGCTAGAACTTTCAGTAAAAGAGGACCCAGAAGATGATAGGAACATGCATTATTTAGGAAGAGAGTACATGTTTTATGGTATGTATGATAAATGTATAGAAACTTTAACTCAGCACTTATCTATGAAAACTGCCACGTGGAAAGATGAAAGAGCTGCTTCTATGAGGTATATTGCAAGATGTTATATACAAAAAGGAAATATTCAGCTTGCTAAAAACTGGTTATATAGCGCTATAGTAGAGGCACCTCATTTAAGGGAAGCATATATAGAACTTGCTACAGTGCTATATAACGAAGAAAACTGGTATGGGACAATATATTTCATAAACGAAGCTTTAAAAATAACTAATAGATTAAATTCGTATATAACTGACCCAAAGGCTTGGGGAAGCTACCCATATGACATACTTTCCATCGCATATTACAACTTAGGGAAATATGATGAGGCATATACCTACACAAAAATTGCTACTGAGCACTCACCTAATGATATACGAATAAAAAACAACTTAAAATATATTGAAGAGAAAATGAAAAAGGAAAAGAACTAGAAATAATATCTAGTTCTCTTTTACTTGTTATTTTATATTAAAGAATACATCTTTTCCATGGAACTCTGCAACTTCTCCAAGCTGCTCTTCTATTCTCATTAATTGGTTATATTTACATACTCTATCAGTTCTAGAAGGAGCTCCTGTTTTAATTTGTCCTGCATTTACTGCTACAACCAAATCTGCTATTGTAGTATCTTCAGTCTCACCAGATCTATGTGATACTATAGCTGTAAATCCAGCTCTATTTGCCATTTTAATTGCATCTAAAGTTTCAGTAAGTGTTCCTATTTGGTTAAGCTTTATAAGGATTGAGTTAGAAACTCCAAGCTTAATACCTTTTTCTAGTCTCTTTGTATTTGTAACAAATAGGTCATCACCAACAAGCTGGATTCTAGAACCAAGTCTATCTGTAAGTTTCTTCCAACCTTCCCAGTCTTCCTCTGCAAGGCCATCTTCTAGGGATATTATTGGATATTTATTAACTAAATCTTCGTAGTAATTAATCATTTCGTCTACTGTAAACATTTTATCAGTTTTCCAGAAGTAATACTTACCTTCTTCACCTTTGGCTTTAGCTTCGTCATACATTTCTGTAGCTGCAGCATCAATTGCAATTTTAAAGTCGTCTCCTGGCTTATACCCTGCTTTTTCTATAGCCTCTACTATAACTTTTAGTGCGTCTTCATCTTCAGCAAGGTTTGGTGCAAATCCACCTTCGTCACCAACTGAAGTTGCTAAGCCCTTTGCTTTTAAAACTGATTTTAAGTTATGGAATACTTCTGCACACATTCTTAAAGCTTCTTTAAAGTTTGGTGCTCCAACTGGCATAATCATAAACTCTTGGATATTTACACTATTGTCAGCATGTTTTCCACCATTTAATATGTTCATCATTGGAACTGGAAGTTCTTTTGCGTTTACTCCACCAATATACTCATAAAGAGAAAGTCCTAAAGCCTCTGCCGCTGCTCTTGCTACAGCTAAGGATACTCCAAGTATTGCGTTTGCTCCAAGTTTTCCTTTGTTTTCAGTGCCATCAAGCTTAATCATAATCTTATCAATAGCTGTTTGGTCCAAAGCGTTCATACCCTCAATTTCAGGTGCAATAATGTCATTTACATTATCAACTGCTTTAGTAGTTCCTTTTCCTAGATATCTTGCTTTGTCACCATCTCTTAATTCAACGGCTTCAAAAGCCCCAGTAGATGCCCCAGATGGAACTATAGCTCTACCTACATACCCTCCATCTACAGTTACTTCAACTTCAACAGTTGGATTACCTCTTGAATCTAATACCTCCCTTGCATATACAGAATCAATCATTAAATATTGTTTCATAATAATTACCTCCTTAACAATATTATTTAACTTTATTTTTCAAATAACCTTTGAAATCACTTTTAATTTCTTTTTCTGCAACATTTGCAGAATCTTTAAAATCTTCCTTTTCTTCCTCTTTAATATTCTCAGTATCTTTCCTAATACCTTCTTTTTCATTTTCAGTAATATCATCTTTTGAAAGCTCAGTCTTTTCAACATCTTCTGCTCTCTTTACAGTTATATCCATATCCCTAAAAGCATCTTTTATGCTTTCTGTAAAATCCGAAATAACTCTATCAAAGCCAGCTAAATAACTATTAGACAGCACTAAATCTACTTCTTTATTACGTCTATTATACATTTTAGTATCTAGATCTAAAAGCCTATATACTTCTTTGGTAAAAGCTTTTAAAGTAGCATCTACTGAGTACCTTCCACTTTTTATATCTCCTCTGGCCTCTTTCACAGCTTTTAGCACATCATCTTCTATCTCTTGACATAAACTATCTATCTCTTTGCTTCTTAACTCATCTAGCCTTTTTTCTTCTTCCTTTAATTCTTTTAACTTTTCTTTCATTTTCTCAAGTTCAGTCTTTTTTTCAAGTTCTGTTTTTATGTATATGAGGCTCCTCTTACTTGCCTTGCAATATGGACAAGTAATCTTCTTTGGATTTTCTTTTAAGAAAATTGGAAGATGCAAGTAATCTTCTTCTTGAAATAACGGATTATCCTTATCCTTTTCATCTTTTAATAGATAAAACTCCTGATTGCATATACTACATTTGTAATGCTCCAGCAAGTTATATAACTGCTCATCTTTAGAAAGATTTTCTTTTTTGCTACCCATAAATCCACCTACTTTATAACAGAAAGTCTAGAATATATAAAATACATTTAATGCCTAAGCAAACATATTATATCACACTAAATTAATATTTCAAGAAGAAAATCAAAAGTGAATAAAAATTAGCACACAAAAAATTAAATTTTTCATTTTTAACTATATATTTTTTTGCATTTTGGTATATCAAAGAGATAATATAGAAATTGTTATACATCACAAAATTTTAGAAAAATATAATACGTATCAATAATTTTTAATAAAGTATGTTTATTTTTTAATATTCCTTTATACATATTTAAGCTCCAAAAAAAAATAGAGAGGAACAAGTAACTGCTATTCCTCTTTATCCTTAACCTTAATTTTTAACAAAAGTTGGATTTTCTTTTGTCATATCTATAATTCCTTTTTGGTTTTGCACATCTTTAAGTATAAGCTTTATAAGTGAAAAATTATACTTTTCAACATCATCATACGCCCTAAAAATAATTTCTACTGAGCTATTTACATATATTTTCATATATATATTTTCAAAAGTAACTCTAGTAATCTTGCACTCATCAATGTTACTTACAAGTGCATCATAGAATACCTCAAAATTATTAAGCTTTTTCAAATCAACTTCGTTTATTTTTGTACCAATCACAATATTATTCTCAAAAGTTATTCCACTAACTAAAATCTCATCTTTCCAATTACCAGTATCTTTTAATGTATCTAAAATATACCCTGTAACACTTAAAGTATAGTAACTATTATCCTCCTTATTATACACATAATATCTTTTTGTTCTTTCAATAACTTCAAATCCAAGTTTATTTGGGAAGCTATATCTATACTTCAAATCATCAATAAGTGGAAAAGAAGACGCTAGGTTCTCTTTCCTTGCTCTAAACATAGCAATAAATATATTCTCATTAAGATCAAGAGAAATACATTTTGCTATCTCATCTGCTGAGTATTCATCGGTATTAACCATAAAAACACTTTCAAGTTTAAATAGAGGAAGTGTAAGTGATAAAGTAACTAGAGTAATTACTAAAATAAAGAAAACTACTAAAAAAATTATAAACTTTTTTAATTTCTTGTTCATTTTTTTCTTTCTTGATTTTTTCTTTTTTCTACTTTCTTCATCTATTATTTTTTTTACCTTATTGAAATTTTGCATAGTTTCAGCAACATTTGCCTTAGTATAATTTACCGGCTTTTTAAATTCAGTTTTAGAGCTTTTTCTATTACCGCTACTACTATTTTTTCCGTTACTACTATTACTACTATTATTAGTACTACTCTTCTTTTTAGTTTTTGTATCTAGAACAATATTATACATGTCCATTTTACTACTAGAACCATTTTTCTCCACTTAAGCACCTCCTATTTTAGATATGCTTCATTTATCTCCCTTAACACTTTTAATATTTTTTCTTCAGCATTATTTACAGGTAACCTATTAAAAGCCTCACAGCATGCATTATATACATTACTATCTTTTAACTCTACTAGTTTGTTATATAGCACCTCTAAGCTTAAATTCTTCTGTTCTAATATACTTGCTGCATGAACATTTTCAAGCACTTTAGCGTTATAATACTGATGATTTTCTGCTGCTGTTGGAAGAGGAATAAGAATTGCTGGGCGCTTTACCATTTGAAGCTCATTAATTGTCATAGCGCCAGACCTAGTTATACATATATCTGAAACTTTATACATCTTACCCATATCATATACAAACTTTTCTACCTTTATATACTTAGACAAATCTATATTTTCCTCTTTTTCAGCGTCTTTTATCTTTTTCATAACTTCATCATAGTTATTTTTCCCTGTAATCAAAATAAAGAAAAAATCCTTATCCTGCTTTTTAGCAAGATTTACTATATACTCATTTAAATACTTAGCTCCTTGACTTCCAAATGTTACAAGTACTATCTTAGACTTAATATTTTTAAGTCCCAGCTCATCTTTACATTTTTCTTTATCTAAAGCCTCAAACTCTTCTTTTGTTATTTTAGTTATATTTCCAGTAACAACCACATTTTTTTTCACTCTAAGCCTACCACTTGCCTCTTCAAATCCAAGTAACACTCTACAAGCCTCTCTTGCTAAAATCTTTACAGCAAGACCAGGAAACGCATTACTTTCATGAAGAATATACCTAATTTTTAACAACCTTGCAGCTCTCATTACGCTTACGCAGATATATCCACCTGTACCAATTACTAAATCAGGCTTAAACTCCTTCATTATTTTCATTGCATCCCCGATTCCTTTAAATGCATTAGAAATACCCTTTATATTTTTTAATGTAATTGAACGAATTAGTTTACCCGTTTCAATGCTCTTTATCTCATATCCGGCATTTTTAACGAGTTCAAGTTCCATACCAGTCTTTGTACCTATAAATAGAATCTCACTTCCTGGAAAATTCTTTTTTATAATATTTGCCACTCCTATGGCAGGATTTATATGCCCTGCTGTTGATGCACAAGTCATTATTACTCTCATTTTACTTACTCCTATTCACAGTTTCTTGAAATGTTTAATAATATTCCCATTGCAGCTAGATTAATAAGTAGAGCTGTTCCACCATAACTAAAAAATGGAAGTGGCATACCAGTTACTGGTATTATACAAGTTACAACGAATATGTTTATTATAATCTGAAAGGCAAAAACTGACATTATTCCGAGTAGCAACAAGCGCTCCAAACATATCCTTACATCTAATTGCAATAGAAAATCCTATGATTATAAAGGCGATAAAAATAGCAATTACCGCAAGTGAACCTACAAGCCCAGTTTCTTCTGCAAGTATTGAAAATATAAAGTCATTCTGCGCTTCAGGGAGCCATAAATACTTCTGCCTACTTTGCCCAATTCCAAGTCCAAATACTCCTCCTGTACCAATTGCATACTTACTCTGTGTTGCCTGCCAGTTACTTCCTTGTATATCTTCCTCACTATTCATAAACGAAAATATTCTTTCTCTTCTAAATTCTGAAGAAAGTATCCACCCAATACCTACTGCTAAAATAAGTACTATTGATAGTATTAGCCTTGGCGTGAACTTTATACCACTTGCAAGTATTACAGAAAAGGCTGCAACGAATATAACAAGCATACCACTCATATGGTTTTGGAAATACATTATTCCAACTATTATGCCGAGCATTAGAAATATAGGTCCATATAATTTTATGAAATGCCCGCTATTTTTCTTTAAGTTATTTGCTATGTAATTACTTGATGCAAAAACTATTGCTAATTTCATTATCTCTGATGGCTGCATTGTTGTAAATCCTAAATTTATCCATCTTCTTGCACCGTTTACGGTTTTACCAATTCCGAGGCACAAATACCATGAGCATAAGTGCAATTCCAATAATATACCCAATATACGAAAACTTCCTATATATGTTATAATCTATTCTTGATACTGCAAGCATTACAAATATTCCAAGCAGTGCAAAGATAATCTGTCTTTTAAAGTAATAAAGACTATCTTGATAATCATTTAAGGCAGAATATGAGCTAGATGAAGCTAGCGTTATAAGGCCTATACATAAAAGTATACATATTATCAAAAACATTGGATAATTAAACGACTTTATTTTATTTTTCATATTCTCCCTCTCTTATTTTTTTATACAAAATACATTATAGTGCAAGCTATAGCAGTAATTAACCAAAATATCATAACAACAACTTGTTCCTTCATTCCACTAAGTTCTAAATGATGGTGAAAAGGTGCCATTTTAAATAACCTTTTACCTTTTGTTATCTTAAAGTACATTACTTGTAGCATAACTGAAATTGTATCTATTATACAAACTATAGCAACTATTGCAAGATATAGTGGCATATTTAAAATAAGCGAAATAGCAGCTACTGCCCCGCCAAGTGCAAGTGAACCAGTATCACCCATAAACACCTTTGCAGGATGCGCATTAAATAATAAAAATGCAAGACATGTTCCCACTGTCATTATACCAAGTGTTACCATTTCGCTGTTTCCAAGCTTGAAAGCCTCTAAAGTAAAAAATGTCATAATAATTGCAACAACTCCTGATGCTAGACCATCTAATCCGTCTGTTAGATTTACACTATTACTAGTTCCAAGTAAGATAAATAGTGCAAAAATCACAAAAAGTACTGTAGGTAGCTGCACTGGCTGATTTAAAAACGGCACTATTGTAACTAGTGGTAGTCTAAATACATAAAGGTATAGTGCTATAAAGACTATAGAAAATACTAATAGCCCTAGCATTTTAAGTTTTGGTGATAATCCATCAGGTGACTTTAGTACCAGCTTTTTATAATCATCAACAAATCCAACTATTCCAAAGCCAAGTATTGGAACGAGGGCTAGAAAAAGCGTAGGCTTAAACACGCCGTTTATGATTATAAGCACTGTAAGTACTATTATCATCATTATTCCACCCATAATAGGTGTTCCGTTTTTCTTAAGATGACTTTCTGGTCCATCAGACCTAACTGTTTGCCCTATTTTATACTTACGAAGAATAGGCAAAATTATTACTCCAAGCAAAATTGTGAAAGCTATAGAGCAGATTAGATTAAGCATTTGTGTGTTCATTTTTTTTTACTCCCTTATACTTTATTTTTTTATTATTACATAGCTGCTGGCGTTTCTATATCCTTTTCTGGAAACTCTCTAGCTAAATTCTTTATAACTTCTACATCATCGAAATGTATCTTTTTTCCACCTTTTAGAATTTGATACTTTTCATGACCTTTTCCAGCTACAATTATTATATCATTTTTCCAAGCAATCCTCATTGCAAACCTTATTGCTTCTTTCCTATTTTCTATCTTTGTGCAAAGGCCATTTGACTCTTTTACTCCTTTTTCAATAGCATTCATTATAGCCTTTGGACTTTCATCTCTTGGGTTATCTGTAGTTATAACGGTAAAGTTTGCGTATTTTCCGGCAACTTTTCCCATATCAAGTCTTTTTTCTTTATCTCTATTTCCACCACAACCAAATACACATATTATTCTTCCTTTTGCGTATTTCTTTGTACTAGATAAAATTGCTTCTAAACTTGATGCAGTGTGTGCATAGTCTACTACTATAGAGAATGTTTTTTTAATATCTACTACCTCGCTTCTTCCAGGTACTTTAAGTTCTAGAAGTGCAGGAAGTATAGCATCCATTTGGCATCCAAGCATTGATGTTACACCAATTGCAGCTAGTGCGTTATATGCAGTAAACCTTCCTGGAATATTTACTCTAATAGTTTCTAGCATTTTATTTATATACATCTTAAACTCAGTATATCCTCCAAGTGTCCTTACATCTGAAGATGTAACGTTTACTTCATTATCTAGTCCGAAATTTTGCAATCTTACATTTTAGACCTTTTATAAGCTGTGGAGTATATATATCATCTCCATTAACTAGTGCAAAGTCTGACATCTCAAATAGTTTCTTTTTAGCATTTAAGTAATTTTCCATTGTTCCATGGAAATCTAAGTGCTCATGTGATAAATTAGTAAATACAGACATTATAAAGTGCATGCCATATACCCTATATAGCTCTAATGCATGAGAGCTAACTTCCATTACAACATACTCTATATCATTATCTACCATATCCCTAAATATCCTATTTAATTCTAATGATTCTGGTGATGTTCTTTCTGAGTCAATATACTTTTCACCGTATGTTATACAGATAGTTCCTATCATACCTATTTTCTTACCTGCTTTTAGCATTATATCTCTTATCATATACGCTGTTGTTGTTTTACCTTTTGTTCCTGTTATTCCTATTAATTTAAGCTGTTTTGCAGGATACCCATAAAATCTAGCTGAAACCTCGGCTAGTGCTTTCCTTGCATTTTCAACATATATAACAGAAACCTTTTCTAGCTCTTCTTTGTTTTTTTCTTTTATTTCTTCTTCATATTTACTTTCTACTATCAGTGCTACAGCTCCTTTTTCTATAGCCTCCTTTATATAATCATTACCATTTTCTTTGTATCCGTTTATAGCTACAAATAAATTTTCTTTTTCTATTTTTTCTGAATCATACTCAATTTTTGATATATTTATCTCTAAATTGCCTTCCGTTTTTACACTTTCTAAATCCTCTAATAGATAATTTAATAACATAAATAAATTCCCCCTAAATATACGTGTCATCATAATCATGATTTATTTTCAAAATATATTAAAACAAAAGAATACTTTTCACTTCTTCTTTAGTCCTAAAAAATTCTATCATAAAAAGTATTCTTTTTCAAGTTTATTTCCTCATTTATGGTAGTTCTAATGTGTCAACACATTTTACAGTTACTATTGAGCCTTTTTGGATGTTATCAAGAGGCGATGGGTCTTGCATAAGTACATATCCACTTCCTATAATTCTTAAGTTCAGTTCTGCTTTTTTCATTGCATTTTCTGCAGCAGATGTTGATAAGTTCCTTACATCAGGTACTGCTACCATTTGCTTTTCTTCTTCTTCAGTTTTGTATACCTTTACTATAGAGCCTTCCATAAGACTTGCTCCAGCCTTTGGGTTTTGGTCGTTTATTACTGAGCCTTCATCAAATGCATAGTCTGCAGATATACTCATGCCAACATTTTGAAGTGCTACAGATGCTTCTTCTAGTGTCATACCTTTTAAGTTTGGAACAGCTTTTTCTTGAGTAGTACTTGTTTCTATTGCATACTCTGGTGCAATATCTAGATACCTAAGTGATTCTTCAATTATTGATGCTACTACTGGACCACAAAGTGTACTTCCTTGGTGTCCTGCTGGGCCTTGTGGGTCCATTATGTTTACTACACATACAAGTTCAGGGTTATTTACAGGCGCTATTCCTGCAAAACCTGCCATATATGTAGAGTCTGCTCCTCTTCCTATTTCTGCTGTTGCAGTTTTTCCTGCCATCCTATAGCCTGATATTTTAGCTGCTTTTGCAGTTCCTGAATTTACTGTATCTTCTAGTGCACTTAATATATCAGCAGCTGTTGATTCTGACATTATTTGCTTTACTACTTTTGAGTCAGTTTTCTCTATATAACTTCCATCTTTAGACTTTATTTCTTTTACTACATAAGGCGTAACTAGATATCCGCCGTTTGCCACTGCACAATAATTTACAGCTGTTTGAAGTGTTGTTATCTGGATTGTTTGACCAAATGAAGTAGTGGCAAGGTCAACATTTGTCATTGTTTTTGGGTCATGCATTATTCCATTTGTTTCTCCAGGTAAGTCTATACCTGTTTTTCCAAACAGATTGAAAGCTTCTAGATACTTGTTATATTTTTCTATTCCCATCATGCTAGAAACTTGCATAAACACTGGGTTACAAGAGTTCATTATTCCTTCCCTTAATGACTCCACTCCATGTGGGTTATAGTATCTCCAACATTTAATTGACCATTTATCTATTTGCATTGTTCCTGCACAGTTAAATTTCTTTGTATCTATATCTGTTATTCCTTCTTCTAAGGCAGCTGTTGCAGTTACTATCTTAAATGACGAACCTGGCTCTGCTGAGTCTGATATTACTTTATTTCTCCACATTGCATTTAAATATGCTGATTTTTCTTCTGAAGTAAAGTCGTTCCATTTACTTGCAAGGTCACTGTCATTTATAGTGAAAGGGTCATTTGGGTCAAACGTTGGCGCGCTAGCTATTGCAAGTACTTCTCCTGTTGACGGTCTCATTACAACTACATTTACGTATTTTGCTATATTTTCTTCGCATGCTTTTGTAATATACTTTTCAGCAATACTTTGAATTGTTGCATCTATTGAAAGTATTATATCTTTGCCATCTTGAGCATCTACATACTGTTCATTGGTATATGGTGTTTCATTTCCATTTCCATCAAAGCTTCCTACTATCTTCCCTGACACTCCTGTCAGTTCTTCATCATAGTATGCCTCTAAGCCATAGAGTCCTTGATTATCTGTACCTGTGAAGCCTAGAGTATGAGATAGCATTGTTCCATATGGATATACCCTAGTTGTATCTTCATCTACTTTTATACCTGATACATCTTTTTCTGCAATATACTCTAAAAGAAGTTTTACTTTTTCTTCTGACACATTTGTAGCTAAAGTTTCTGATGATGACTTTTTATTCACCTTATTCATTACAGTATCTAAGTTCATCTCAAGTATCTCTGAAAGTTTCTTTCCTACTTCTTCTTTATTATCTATTGCTACTGGGTAAAGTACTATTTTTGATGTTGATACACTTTGAGCAAGTACTCTAGTTCCAGTTGTGTCATATATTGTACCTCTTTTTGCTTCTACCTCACGTTCCTTTGTTTGCTGTGAATATGCTAGCTCTTGGAAGTGAGCAGCATTTATTACTTGGATATCAATTAGTTTCCATATTATTACTAAAAATGCTATAAGGCAAAATATAAGTATTACTAATATTCTTTTTTTATTTGATATAGGGACAAAAGCCATATCTTCCCTCCTAAAAAAATAACTAAACTTAAGCTACAAGTATATTACATATTACTCAAAACTTAGTTTAGTTATTACTATTTACTATTTTATACCTAGAAATTCTTTTATTTTATCTAAAATGCTACTTGTATTATTTTCATTCTCTACTATATTCTTTGCTTGCTCAGTAGACGAATCTACATATACTATTTGATTTTTATCTGGTTTTTGCATACCTAATTTCTGTTTTGCATATGCTTCTATTTCGTTTAGGTTTGCTCCCTGTTCTACATTCATTATAGCAAGTGAAAGGTCTGAGGTTACTGTTTCAAGTTCAGATTTAAGTTTTATTGCTTTTAAATTCGATTCGCTAATCATACTATATCTATATGTTATTACTAGGAACATTGAAAATCCAACTACTACAGAAACTATGTATTTTGCTTTTGTAAGTGTTGACATTTGAACATGTGCATTTGTTTTTTCTACTTTTCTTGTTCTTTTTGCCTCTACTACTTCTTCTTCATATTCGTACTCTAATTTTCTTGCAGCTGTTCCTGCAACATAATCTAATCCATATGATTTCACTTATCAAATTCACCTCGCCTCTTACATTTTTCTTTCAAATATTCTAAGTTTTGCACTCCTTGCTCTAGGATTTTCACTTATTTCTTCTTCTTTTGCTACCAGTGGCTTCCTAGTTATTATTTTTCCATATGATTTATACCCACATGTGCATACTGGAAATCCTTTAGGACAAGTGCATCTTCCTTCCATTTCTTCATATGCATGCTTTACTACTTTATCTTCTAATGAGTGGAAGGTAATTATAGCTAGCCTTCCTCCATCATTTAATTTATTTATTGAATCTATTACTGTTTTTCTTAAATTACCAAGCTCATTATTTACTTCAATCCTTACTGCTTGAAATACCCTTTTAGCAGGGTGCTGCTTTTCATTTAGTGCCTTTTTTGGCAGACTACCTTTTATTACATTTACTAGTTCAAATGTTGTCTCTATTTTCTTCTTTTCTCTTTCTATACATATATTTTTAGCAATTCTTGCTGCATATTTTTCTTCTGCATAGTCTCTAAATATTTGTGTTAGTTTTTCTTCCGCGTACTCGTTTATTACCTCATATGCAGACAAACTATCTTCTTTATTCATCCTCATATCTAGTCTTCCATCTTGCATATAGCTAAAACCACGAGACGGCTCATCTAACTGATATGATGATACTCCTAAATCCATTAAAATTCCATCTACTGAATCTATTTTTAACTCATCTAAAATATTTGCTATATCATCATGGTTTCCATGATAAAATATGACGTTTCTATAGTCTTTTAATTTTTCTTTTGCAGCCTCTAGTGCATCACAGTCTCTATCTATACCTATTAAAACTCCTTTTTTTCCTAAGCGCTCTAGTATATGAATAGAATGCCCTGCTCCACCTAGTGTTCCATCTACATATACTCCATTTTCTTTTATATTTAGTCCTTCTATAACTTCATCTAGTAATACAGATTTATGTTTAAATTCCATTTTTACTCCTAACTATAACCTAAAATTAATATAGTTATCTTTAGTACACTAAAAAAATACATTTTTCTTTTGTTTATTATTCATTTTATCTTTTGTTTAAGATGGTAAAATATGTAACACTATTTTGCTTTTAATAAAGCAATTTTTTCTTTAGTTTATAAATTAGTTTATCTTTTGTAAATGATAGTCTTTTGTACATTAATATTATTTTATCTTTTGAATGTTTAAATATCTTTTGTATCTTCTAATTTTTATCTTATGTTTTATCTATTTTAAATGCCAAGATTTGACATTTGAATAGCGATTTCATCTACATCTAGGTTATCTTCACTTGTATAATTCTCCCATTTAGCCTTATCCCAAATTTCTACTCTAGATGATACTCCTATTACTACTACATCTTTAGTTATTCCAGCGTAGTCTAGTAAGTTTTGTGGTAAGTTTATTCTTCCTTGCTTGTCAAGTTCTACTTCATTTGCCCCTGCTAAAAAGAAACGACTAAATGAACGTGCACTTGGATTTGTCATTGGCAGGCTTCTTATTTTTTCTTCAAACTTATTCCACTCTGTTTTTGAAAAAATAAATAATGAGCTATCAAAACCTTTTGTAACGATGAAAGTTACTCCTAAATCATCTCTAAATTTTGCTGGAACTATAACTCTACCTTTTGTATCAACTGTATGATTATACTCTCCAAGAAGCATTTCCACCGTCACCCACTTTCTACCACTTTCTACCACTTGTAATTATTTTAGTACAAAAAAACGTTAATTGCAACCCCTTTTCTAAAAAAAGTAAAAAAAATATAAAAAAATATAGCATGCACACAAAACACACTATATTTTTATTAATATTATTAATTAATTTATCGCTATATTCTTAAGTTCCTTTTGTCTTATCTTCTATTTCTTTTACCCTTATTTTCTGCTCTTCTGACGATGTCCAATTATGTATAGTTCCCATAAAGTTATACCCTTTTTTACTACTATCTCTCATGTCTATTCTTTCTAATTCCTCATCTAATGCTATATCTACTTTACCGCTTATTTTTATTTTTCATAATACAATATCACCTAGAGATATTATTTACATTATATTTAAAAATATTCATTTTAGTTATTGTAACAGTCTTTAAGTACTTTTTCTTTCATTTCTATTATATCATAAAAAGGTATATTTATTCCTTTTTTAGCCATTTCAATTACTTCATTACCTCTTTTTATAACTTCATTTTTTAAAATTTTTGATATCTCAACTTCTTTACCATTAGTAATATATTTTTCTAATACATATTTTGGTGTTGTAGGAAAAATATTTTGGATTAGAAAAACGGCTTTTTTTCCAAGTACATGTCCAAAGACAAAATTATAAACATTTGAATTTGGATGTTTGTATTTTTTTAATCATATATTTTCTTATATTTTTCATATTAATCTACTAATACTACATAGCTGCTCTTAAATTATACATTATACTTTATGGATTCCATGTTACTGTTGCATTTGGTGCTCCCCATGGTGAACCTGATATACTATCTACTGCCTTTCTTATTGTTATATTTGTAAGATTAGTACAATTATAAAATGCATTATTTCCTATACTTATTACGCTACTTGGGATATTTACACTTGTTAATCCTCTACAGCTAGTAAATGCAGAGTTATCAATTTTTCTTATATTACTAGTCAAGTCAAAATTTATTAAATTATTTGCACCTCTAAATGAATTTACACCAATTACATAAACTGTATTAGGTAAATAAAAGCTAGAATTTTCTTTTCCACTTGGATATCCCAATAAAGTTTTTTTATCTTTACTATATAATACACCATCTATATCACAGTAATTATTATTATTTTCATTAACAACTATACTTGTTAAGCCACTACAGTCATAAAACGCATTATTTCCTATACTTGTCACTCCACTTGGAATGCTTATACTTGTTAAGCCACTACAGTTACTAAATGCATTATTTCCTATACTCGTCACTACACTTGGAATGCTTAT
>JAFVCY010000064.1 GCA_017478805.1 Clostridia bacterium | reverse complement strand
ATTTATTTATTGATGTAAAGTATGATTAATTCGAAAGTGATTACATAATAATTTTTTGAATAAAAAAAATTTTTGTCTTTATTTGACATTTAGGGCTAAATATAGTAAAATCTACATATAATTGTAAGAGGGTAAAAAAGAATATGAAAGAAGTAAGAAGAAAAAAAGCAAAGAAGAAAAACAGAGTAGGGGTAATTATTGCCATAGTGATACTTGCAATTTTACTTGCAGTAGTAATTTTTGTGTGGAGCTTAATAAATGGTAGATTAAGTAAGCTAAATATTGTACATATTGATAAGACTGATTTGGATGTAAATGAAGATTTAAAAGAAGAAGTCAAAGACTTAGTAACAAAAGATGAATTTGATGATATTGTAACCATTGCACTTTTTGGCTCAGATTCTAGAGATACATCAGACATGTCGTCGGGAAGAGCGGATTCAATAATAATTGCATCACTTAATCCAAAAGATAAGTCTATAAAGCTACTAAGTATCCCGAGGGATACTTATGTAAAAATACCAGGATATGGCTATGATAAAATTAATCACTCATATGCATATGGTGGGGAGCAGCTTGTTATAAAAACAATAAACAGCAATTTTGGGCTTGCAATAACAGAGTATGCAACAGTAGATTTTGTAGGTCTTGCAAATATTATAAATGCAATGGGCGGAATTGAAATGGAAATCTCAAAAGAAGAAAGAGATGTTTTAAATACGTACCTTAAAGAGATATATGGTCTAGAAGGAAAGTCATATTCTCTTATGACTGAATATGGAAAAGTTGTTTTAAATGGTGAGCAAGCAGTTGCACATTGCAGAAATAGATACGTAGGTAGTGACTTTACAAGAGCTCAGAGGCAGCGTGATGTTATAACTGCAACTATAAATAAAGCATCAACAATGCCAGTAGATAAGGCACTTGGAATTATAGATGTTGCGCTTGCACAAATTACAACTAATATTGATGTAACATCATATCTTGGAAAAATAACAAATATAGTAACAAATTTAAGTGAGTATAAAAATAATATAATATCTGCACAAGTACCAGATACATCTATTGGATATGATAAAATGATTGATGGAGTTTATTATTTTGCAGCAGATTTAGATGAAGCAAAATCAAACTTTATATCATACATATATGGAGATGGTTTATCAGAAATTAATGCTCAAAAAGAAGTAGATAATTAGAAATGTTACAATATTTTTACGAGTAAAAAAAGTTGAGGATATAAAATGCATTAAAAGTGCTATAATCCTTGACTTTTATTTTTTTTATTATATAATAAAGGTATATTTTGTAGAAGAAAATATTTTTATGTAATATTTTAGTATATAAAAATATTTTTTATTTTTCTAAAAAAAGTTATAGGTGGGTTAAATGGTAGTTGAAAAAAATGTAGAAAAAAACGATGTAGCAAGTATTGTACTTAAAACAAAATGTTTTAATCTACAAGATACACTTGAATGTGGACAATGTTTTAGGTGGGAAAGAATAGATGATGGCTCTTTAGGTAGAGACTATTCAGAATACATAGGTGTAATATCAGATAGAGTGCTTCATGTAAAACAAGAAAAAGATAAATTATACGTAACATCTAATGTAGAAGACCACTTAAAAAGAGTTGTGCAGTATTATTTTGACTTATACAACAATTACGATACAATCGAAGAAGAGATATCTAAGATAGATGAAAATATAAAAAAAGCAGTTGGGAATACGAGTGGAATACACATATTAAATCAAGCACAATTTGAAACTATAATTTCGTATATTATATCTTCAAATAATAATATTCCTAGAATAAAAAAATCAATAGCTGAAATATCAAAAAGATATGGAACAAAAGTTGAATTTGAAGGAAAAAAGTATTATTTATTTCCTACAATAGACCAACTATCAAATGTAACAATAGCTGAATTTAAAGAGTGCGGAGTAGGTTTTAGAGATAAATACTTAGTAAAGACAATTGCAGACTTAAAAGAAAATAATGTGTGTGATGAGTGTAATACAGCACTTACTAACTCACAGCTTAGAAAAATTCTTATGTCATTTGTAGGTGTTGGCCCAAAGGTTGCAGACTGCGTAATGTTATTTAGTTTTGGAAGACAAGATGTATTTCCAATAGATGTTTGGGTAAAGCGTGCAATGGAAAACTTATACATGGATAAAGAGTGCTCAATAAAGGAAATTACAAGGTTTGCAAATGACAGGTTTGGTTCATATTCTGGTATTGTACAGCAGCATTTATTTCATAATATTAGGAATGAACTTATGTGAAATTACGAAAATATTTATAATTTATACTATAAAATTTAGAATTTACTTGACCTTTTAGATAAATTGTGTTAAAATACTTAAGTAAAATTTTATGGTTACATAAAAAACAGTAACAATAAATGGGGGTGTTTTTAATGAGAGAGAACGTGACACTTGCTTGTACAGTATGTAAACAAAGAAACTATGAAACTGAAAAGAATAAAAGAAACAATCCTGATAGAATTGAATTTAATAAATTCTGTAAATTCTGTGGAAAACATACTATACATAAAGAAACAAAATAGTTGAAAGGATGTCATATAAGATGGGATTTTTTAAAAATGTAAAATCTGAAATGAAGAAAGTTGTATGGCCAACTAAAAAACAGATATTAAACAACACTGGTCTAGTTATTATATTGGTTATAGCAATAGCAGCAATAGTACTTTCTTTTGATATGCTAATAAGTGTTTTAGATAAATATTTCTGGGCTTTTGTATCAAGTAAAGTGTAACAAAAAAGCCACCATTTAATTTAAGTGAAGGAGCGGAGCGTTTTGGAAGAAAATACAAATAATCTAACAAAAAATGGTTCTACCGATGAACTAAATTGGTACGTAGTTTATACTTATTCAGGCTACGAAAATAAAGTAAAAGCAACACTTGAAAAGTATATTGAAAATACTGGACTAAAAGATAAAATCAAAGATATTATAATTCCAATGGAAGAAGAAATCGAGATAAAAGATGGAAAACAAAAAACATCAATAAAGAAAGTATTCCCAGGATATATACTAGTAAAAATGATAATGACTGATGAAACTTGGTATGCCGTAAAGCATATCAAAGGTGTATTTAGTTTTGTTGGAGTCGGTGAAAAACCAATGCCACTTACCGAAGAAGAAATGAAGTCTTTAGGTATTGAGGATGTAATATCTTTAGATTACGAAGTTGGGGATAATGTAAGGATTATAACAGATCCATTCTATAATTACCCTGCGGTTATTGAAAAGATTATAAAAGAAAAAAGAAGAGTTGTTGTTACAGTAGATATGTTTGGTAGAAAGACAACAGTAGACTTGGAATTTGACCAAGTACAAAAAATGTAAAAAGAATAACTTAAATAAATACTTTAAGGAGGTGAATTAAGATGGCAGATAAGAAAATAACACATGTTGTAAAGCTTCAAATTGAGGCTGGAAAAGCAAATCCAGCACCACCAGTTGGTCCAGCACTTGGTCCTACAGGTATAAACATTATGCAATTTTGTAAAGCTTTCAACGATCAAACTGCAAAAGATGCAGGTATGATATTCCCAGTTATTTTAACAGTTTATGCTGATAAAACTTTTGAATTTGTATTAAAAACAGCACCTGCTGCAGTACTACTTAAGAAAGCAGCTAAAATAGAAAAAGGTTCTGGAAAACCACACAAAGACAAAGTTGCAACGGTAACTACAGCACAATGCGAAGAAATAGCAAAAACAAAAATGCAAGATTTAAATGCATCATCTTTAGAGTCAGCAGTATCTATGGTTAAAGGTACAGCTAGATCAATGGGGATAGTAGTTAAAGACTAAAAATGGGAGAATATTATAGTATTCGTTTGAACCAAAGGAGGGAAAGAAGTAAAAATGAGCAAAAGAATAATAGAAGCATCTAAACTAGTAGAAAAAGGAAAGACTTATTCAATAGATGAAGCTTTAGAATTAGTAGAAAAAATGCCTAAAGTTAAATTTGATGAAACAGTTGAAATGCATTTAAAACTAGGAGTAGATGGAAAACAAGCAGACCAGCAAGTTAGAGGAGTAGTAGTACTTCCTAATGGAACTGGTAAGACTAAAAAAGTATTAGTTATAGCAAAAGCTGATAAAGCAGAAGCAGCTAAAGCAGCTGGTGCAGACTATGTTGGTGAAGAAGATATGGTAAATAAAATCGCTAGTGAAAACTGGTTAGATTTTGATACAGTAATTGCTACACCAGATATGATGCCAGCACTTGGAAAAGTTGCTAAAATATTAGGACCAAAAGGTTTAATGCCAAATCCAAAATCTGGAACTGTAACAGTAGATGTTGCAAAAGCTGTAACTGAGACTAAAGCTGGTAAAATTGAGTATAGATTAGACAAGAACAATATAGTTCATTGTCCAATAGGTAAAGTTTCTTTTGGAAAAGAGAAAATAAAAGAAAACTATTTAACGCTTTTAGAAACAATAGTAAAAGCAAAACCAGCTGCAGCAAAAGGTACATATTTACAATCTGTTTCTATTGCTACAACAATGGGCGTTGGAATAAAAATAAATCCATCAGCTAAATAAATTTTAAATAAGGATAAAAAATAGCCAAAGACAGTAGGTAAATTACTAAACAGTAATTTGTAATTCCTACCGAGGTGTTTATATGTAGAGAAAAGTTCTGCAATAGCACCTTGCTTTGCAGACTTTTTATATTTTTAAAAGGGAGGTGTAAATTTAATATGCCAAGTGAAAAAATATTAAAACAAAAGAAAGAACAGGTTCAGTCACTCGCTGAAAAAATAAAGAACTCTAAAATAGTTATCTTTACTGAATATAGAGGAATAACTGTTGAAGAAGATGCTAAATTAAGAAGTGAACTTAGAAAAGAAAATAATGAATGTATGGTAGTAAAGAATTCTACAATTTCTTATGCTGCAAAAGAGGCAGGAATTGAAGGATTAGACGCTATACTTGAAGGACCAACTGCTGTAATTATAGGAAATGAGGATCAAGTAGCACCAGCAAGAATACTTAACGGTTATGCTAAAGACCATGATTTCTATAAATTCAAAGCAGGAATAATGGATGGCAAAGTAGTAGATGCAAATGAAATAAAGAAGCTTGCAAATCTACCTTCAAAAGAAACTTTGCAATCTATGCTTGCATCTGCACTTATCGGAAATATCCGTAATCTTGCAGTTGTACTTAATCAAGTTAGAGAAAAACAAGAAGCATAAAATAACTTGTTTTCTATATTAAAAAAATGAATGTAAAAATAATAAAGGAGAGAATTAAAATGGAAAAAATTGAAAAAATAATCGAAGAAATCGAAAAATTATCAGTAATTGAACTTGCTGATTTAGTAAAAGCAATTGAAGAAAAATTTGGAGTATCTGCTGCTGCTGCTGTAGTAGCTGCAGGACCTGCTGCTGGAGCCTCAGCTGCTGCTGCAGAAGAAAAAACAGAATTTAACGTAGTATTAAAAGATGGTGGAGCAACTAAAATAGCTGTTATAAAAATAGTTAAAGAAGCTACTGGTCTTGGACTAAAAGAAGCTAAAGACCTAGTTGATGGAGCACCTAAGACTGTAAAAGAGAACATGCCAAAAGCTGATGCTGAAAAGTTAAAAGCAGATTTAGAAGCAGCTGGAGCAGTTGTTGAATTACAATAATTTTAATTTATAAAATAAAAAACGAAAGTAACTAGCAGATATATGCTAGTTATTTTTTTAGGAAAAAAATAGTAAAAATGGAAAAAATATGTTAAAATTATACTATATAGCGAGTAAAGTGAAAGATGAATAACATGGATTTAATGAATTATTAGTTAAAGAGTTAAAATAATGATTATGATACTATGAAGCTAATGTATAAGAATAAGAGAAATACTTGGTCATTATTTATTGGACATTTAGTAATTGAAAAATTACTAAAAGGTTTATATGCAAAGAATAAAAAAGAAAATCCTTATGCTTTGAAATCTCATAATTTACTTGCACTTGCAGAAAAATGTGGGCTAGAGTTAAATAATGAACAAATAAAACAGCTTCAAATTATTACTCAGTTTAATATTTCTAGTAGATATGATGATTATAAAGAGAGTTTTTATAAAAAATGTACAAATGAATATACAAAGTTACAAATAAAAAATATAGGGGAGGTAAGAAAATGGTTAATAGAGTTATTGATGAAGAAATAATGAAATCTATTAAAAAATATGTAAAAAAAAAGTGACATATATAATGTTAGTATGGTAATATTGTTTGGCTCCTATGCTAAAGGTTTGCAAAGTGAAAGTAGTGATATAGATATAGCAGTAGTATCTGAGGATTTTACTGATGTAATTGAGGATGGTGCAAATTTAATAGGACTTACTTGGAAAATTGATACATGAATAGAACCTCATCCAGTAACTATGAATGAGTTTAATGAGGTTTCTACTCCACTCATAAAAGAAATAAAAGAAACTGGTATAAAAGTAGTATAAATGGAATAATGTTGTAAAAGAAGTAGCTAAAAGATTCAAAGAATTTAATATAGTTAAAATTGTTTAATATGCTATCATAATTTGCACATGATTTTTACATTTTTTTCGAAAAACATTTTTTTAAAATATTTTAAACTTTAGTTTGACAAACAGTGGTTTTTATGATATAATTTTTTTGAATTAAATATAAGGAGTGTGTTGAGTTATGCAAGAACAATTACCATTAAAAGCTAAAGAGGAAGAAGTTTTAAACTTTATAAAGGCTAGCATAAAAGAAAAAGGGTATCCGCCATCAGTTAGAGAGATATGTAAAGCAGTTGGTTTTAAGTCTACATGTTCAGGATATCAGTGTTTAATCAGGCTTACTGAAAAAGGATATATTGAGAAGTCAAGTTTAAAAACAAGGGCTTTAAAAATAGTTGAGCCTCCAAAGGAAGATACAGTATCTGTCCCAGTAGTAGGAAAAGTTGCAGCAGGTGAGCCTATACTTGCAACAGAAAATATTGAAGATTATTTCACAATAGGTGAGAGTTTCTTTACAAAAAATTCTCTAAAAAATGATAACTTTATATTAAGAGTTCAAGGTGAAAGTATGATAAATGCTGGAATAAATAACGGAGACTTTATTGTAGTATCAAAAAGACAGACAGCAAGAGATGGAGAAATAATTGTTGCTATGATAGATGGAGAAGCAACAGTTAAAACATACTACAAAGAAAAGGGATATATTAGACTTCAACCTGAAAATGATACAATGGACCCAATAATTTCAGATAAGGTTGAAATAGTAGGAAAAGTTGTTGGATTATTTAGAAAAATTGGTTAAAATATAATGTGTCAAACTATCAATGTATATTTGGTAGTTTGATTTTTTCTGAATAAAAATGTTAACCTTGACAAACAATTATAATTGTAATATAATGTTAGCTGTGGAAAACACTTAAGGAGAGAATATGATATCGAAATCATCAGAAGAATATTTAAAAAACATGTATGTTATATATAACCAAAAAGGAAATATTAGGGTAACAGATGTAGCAAATAAAATGGGGCATACAAAGGCAAGTGTAAATAAAGCTATTCATTTGCTAAAAGATGAAGGCATGATAAAATATGAGCCATATGGAAAAGTTGAAATAACAAGTAAAGGAAAAGAGCTTGCAAGGAAAACATTAGAAGCATATGACATTGTATATCTATTTTTAAAAGATGTACTAAATGTAGAAGAAGAAATTGCCACTTTAGAAGCAGAAAAAATGAAAGCTGCACTTTCAGATAGTACAATAAATAGTATTGCAAAATATGCACATAAGATGCTTGGATTAGAGGATTTAAACTGTTGCTACGATATCTCAAGTAATAAGTGTAGAACATGCACAAAAACAAAGCTTAGAAAAGAGAAAGTGGTAAACTTAAAGAAAGGAATAAAGGAAAATGGAAAATAGTTTATTAGAAATAAAGGAACTTTATGTAAATGCAGAAGATAAAGAAATTTTAAAGGGTATAAATTTAAATATAAAAAGGGGAGAAATACATGTAATAATGGGACCAAATGGTAGTGGTAAAACAACTACAGCAAATGCAATATTAAATAATCCAGAGTATAACAAAATAGGTGGAAAAATTATCTTTGATGGAGAGGATATAACAAATTTAAAGACATATGAAATAGCAAGAAAAGGTGTATTTATGTCTTTTCAGCTGCCAGAAGAAGTTCCAGGTATAACAGTGTCAAGTTTCTTAAGGCAAGCAAAAGAAAATAATACTGGAATAAAAATTAATCCTGCAGAATTTAAAATTGATATGTTAAAATATATGAAGCAATTAAAGATGGATCAAAAGTACATGTATAGAAACTTAAATGTTGGTTTTTCAGGTGGAGAAAAAAAGAAAAATGAAATTTTGCAAATGCTTATGCTTTCTCCAAAACTAGCAATTCTTGATGAAACAGATTCTGGACTAGACGTAGATGCAATAAAAACTGTATCTAAAGGAATAGAAATGTTTGCAAATGAGGATAACGCAACAGTTATAATAACCCACAATACAAAAATTCTACATAGTCTAAAAGTAGATTATGTTCATATTCTTGTGGATGGTAAAATTGTAAAGACTGGAGATTCATCTCTTGCAAAAGAAATAGAGGAAGAAGGATATGAAAAGTATAGACAAGAGGTAATTGGTAATGAAAAAAACTAAAGTTGAAGATATAAATAGGAATATATATGATATAACAGACCGGAGAAAACTATGAATACAAGATAAGAAAAGGACTTACTGAAGAGATAATAAGAGAAATATCTGAGAAGAAAAACGAGCCAAAGTGGATGCTTGATATTAGACTAAATGCACTTAAAGTGTATAATAACCTCGAGCTTCCTACTTGGGGACCTGATATATCAGAGCTTAACATGGATGAAATAGCCACATATGTAAAGCCAAAAACAGATATGAAATCTTCATGGGAAGATGTGCCAGAGGATATAAGACGTACATTTGATAGACTAGGAATACCGGAGGCAGAAAGAAGTTATCTTGCAGGTGCAACAGCACAGTTTGATTCTGAAGTTGTGTATCATAATATGAAGGAAGAATTAATAGAGCAAGGTGTAATATATACAGATATGGAATCTGCAGTAAGGGATTATGAGGATATTGTAAAAGAGCATTTTATGAAATGTGTACCAGTATCAGACCATAAATTTGCAAGCCTTCATGCAGCTGTTTGGTCAGGTGGCTCATTTGTATACGTGCCAAAGGGTGTTCATGTTTCTGTTCCACTTCAGTCGTATTTTAGACTAAATTCAAGAGAGTCAGGACAGTTTGAACATACATTAATAATAGTTGATGAAGGTGCATCTCTTCATTTTATAGAAGGCTGCAGTGCACCGAAGTATAACAAAGTGAATTTACATGCCGGATGCGTTGAGCTTTATGTAAAAGAAGGTGCATATTTAAGATACTCTACAATAGAAAACTGGTCTAAAAATATGCTTAACTTAAATACTAAAAAAGCAATAGTTGAAAAAAATGCTACTATGGAGTGGGTATCAGGCTCTTTTGGCTCTAAAATATCAATGCTTTACCCTATGAGTATATTAAATCGGAGAAGGAGCAAAAACCGAGTTTACTGGTATATCATTTGCAGGAAAAGGCCAAAATCTAGATAATGGATTTAAAGCAGTTCATAATAGTCCAAATACATCATCTGCCGTGAATGCAAAATCTATATCAAAAGACGGTGGTGTATGTACATATAGGTCACTAGTTAGAATAAACGAAAATGCTAAAAACTCAAAGTCAACAGTATCTTGTGAGTCTTTGATGCTAGATAACAACTCAAGGTCTGATACTATTCCAGTAAATGATATAAGGGCAGATGATGCTCTGTTTTCTCATGAAGCAAAAATTGGAAAAATAAGTGACAAAGCTATATTTTATTTAATGTCAAGAGGAATTAGTGAAGAGGAAGCAAGAAAGATGATAGTAAGAGGGTTTGCATATAACGTATCAAAAGAGCTTCCAGTAGAGTATGCTGCAGAAATGAATAATTTGATAAATTTAGAACTGGAGGGGGCTATAGGATGAACAAAGTATTAAATAATTCGCCAGTTAGGACTTCAAGAAATTTCAAAATTAATAATATAGAGATAAAGGATTTTGCCTTTCCAAATGATTTTTCAAAGTTTAATACATTAGATTTAACTGGAAATTCAAAAATAACTGAAGCTACTAATATTCCTAGCTTTAAATACTCACTTGGGATAGAAGATGAAGCTTTTAAGAATATAAATAGTAATATATTAATTACTTTAAATGAAGGAAAAAATAAACAAGAGTTAGTGTATAATTTTGACAAAGAAAATATGAATCTATCATCTGTTTTAAGGATTAACGTTGAGGAAAATACAAGAGCAAATGTTATTCTTAAGTTTAAGTCATTAGCTGATATTAAAAACTTTGCTACTTGCTATTTAGATATCGTATTAAATGAAAATTCAAAACTAACTTTAAGCGTTATAAACTTTTTAAATAGTAGTTCAGACTTCCTTTGTTTGATAGAAGCAAGTTTAAAAGATAAAGCAAATATTGATATTTATACAGCTAATTTAGGCTCTAAAAATTCTGTTTCAAACTATAGCGTAAATCTATATGGAAAAGAATCAAGTTCGGATTTATCAACTATATATTTAGGTAAAGGAAATCAACTTTTGGATTTTAATTATATATGTGATTTAAATGCTGAAAAGACAAAAGCTGATATTTTAGCAGTAGGTGCTTTAATGGATGAGGCTATAAAGCATTTCAAAGGTACTCTTGATTTTAAAACGGGAGCTAAAAAGGCAAAAGGAAATGAGGATGAGTTTTGTTATATGCTTTCTAAAGAGGCAAAGTCTATGGCACTTCCTATAATGCTTTGCACTGAAGATGATGTAGAAGGAAATCACTCGTCAGCTACTGGAAAAATTGATGAGAAAATGCTATTTTACCTAATGACAAGAGGATTTAGTAGAAAAGAAGCTATAAAGGTTATAATAAAGGCAAAGTTTAATAAACAGATAGAAAAAATGGACGAGAGTCTAAAAGAAGAGATAATAGAAAGGATAGATAATATCCTAGATTAAGAAGGACAATAAAAAATAGAGGCTTAAAAAGTTATTACTTTCAATATAAATATTTAGCTAAATTTAAGTACTAGTTTATAATATATAAATGGAGGTGTAATCATGAAAGTTATTTATCCTGTTTGTATTTTTCAGATGCAAGATGAGTATATGGCTTTTGTTCCAGACTTAAACACAAATAACACTTATGGAATTACACTAGAAGAAACTATATATATGGCACAAGATTTAATTGCATCATATATATTAGAGGACTTAGAAGATGTAAGTAAAAATGAAATACCAAAACAAAGTAAAATAGAAGATATCAATATAAAAGAAATTCAAGATTACTGGGAAATAGATGATAAAGATGTGGTAAGTTCATTTAAAACATTGGTTGTAGTTGATTTAGATGAGTTTGCACAAAAATGGGGAAATAAATCTATTAGAAAAAATTTAACTATTCCAAAGTGGTTAAATACAAAAGCAGAGGCTTTAAATATTAACTTTTCACAAGTATTGCAAGAAGCCTTAATGCAAAAAATATCTAAAGAATAAATAAAAAAATAATGAGTTTAGAAGTTTTTCTAGTTCATTATTTTTTTGGCTTTATAATTTGAAATAATAATAAACAATAAAAAGAATAGTTTTAATAATTTGGCATAAAATATTAGTAAAATATTTGACATACAATTTTTTGTATGGTAAAATGTTTATAGTAAGACCTAGGCAAGGTAGCTAAATGCTAAGCGTATGTTAAGTACGCTGCCACCTAGGCATTTTTATTTGGTTTTAAGGATGAGGGCTTGCCTCGAGGTAGTTTATTACTACTGATGGTAAAAGAAATTGCATGATATTGTTTGTAGAGGAGGATGTATTTTTACTTTCCTTCTCTTTTTTTGATTCATTATAATAAATACTGTTATGTTTAACTATTTTATAAATCTTGTATTTGCTTCACAATATGAAATTATAATAATAAATTACATAACATTGACAAACAATATTAAATGTAATATAATGTTAACTGTGGAAAACATTTTATTGAAAGGATAGAAAAAATGATGATAGAAGAAATAAAGAAAGATTTCCCTATATTTTCTAAATCAGATATATGCTATTTAGATAGCTCTGCTACATCTCAAAAGCCAAAAGTAGTAATGGATGCTGAATACAGTTTTTATGAAAGTGAAAACTCAAATATACATAGAGGTGCATATTCTTTAAGTATTTCTGCAACAGAAAAGTATGACTTATCTAGAAGAAAAGTTAAAGAATTTATAAATGCAAAACATGAAGAAGAAATCATATTTACAAAAAATGCATCTGAAAGTATTAATTTGGTTGCATATTCATATGGACTTCAAAATTTAAAAGAAGATGATGAAATACTCATTTCTATAATGGAGCATCACTCTGATTTGGTTCCATGGCAAAAAGTAGCATCTATTACTAAAGCAAAACTTAAATATATGTACATAAATGAGGATTTAGAGATTTCTAAAGAGGAAATAAACGAAAAGATTACTGATAAAACAAAACTTGTATGTATAACCCATGTATCAAATGTTTTAGGGGTAATAAATGACGTAAAGTATGTAGCAGAAATTGCACATAAAAAAGGTGCAAAAGTGCTAGTTGATGCTTCGCAGTCTGTACCACATTTTAAAGTAGATGTTTTAGACATTGATGCAGACTTTTTAGTATTTTCTTCTCATAAAATGATGGGACCATTAGGTGTAGGAGTGCTTTACGGAAAAAGAGAAATATTAAATGAAATGGAACCGTTTTTAATGGGTGGAGATATGATAGAGTACGTTTATGAGGATAAAACTACATATGCTGCTCTTCCAAATAAATTTGAGGCTGGTACTCCAAATATAGCGGGAGTAATTGGTCTTGGCACTGCAATTGATTATATAAATAAAGTGGGATATGAATATATAGAGAAAATAGATAGGGAGCTAACAAGTTATGCGATAGAAAAATTAAAGAAGCTAGACTATATAACGCTTTATCTTCCAAAAGATTTATCAAAACATACTAGCGTTATATCTTTTAACATTAAAGGTGTACATCCTCATGATACAGCAAGTATCTTAGACTCAAAAGGTGTATGCGTAAGAAGTGGGAATCACTGCGCGCAGCCACTTTTGAGGTTCATGAAGGTTGACTCAACGGTAAGGGCAAGTTTTTACCTATATAACACAAAAGAGGATGTTGATAAATTGATAGAAGCTTTAGAATACGCTTATTCTATGTTTAAAAAATATCTAAAAAATAGCAAATGAAAGGAATAATAAAATGAACGAGCTTGAAGAGATGTATAATGAACTAATAATGGAGCATAGTATGAACTCATATAATAAAAGAAAACTAGAAAGTAGGGATTTAGAGCAGCTTGGACATAACCCAAACTGTGGAGATGAGATAACTCTTGAACTTAAATTAGATGGAGATATAATAGAGGATATGGCATTTACTGGTCATGGCTGCGCTGTTTCTCAGTCTTCAACTTCTATTATGATTGATGTATTAAGAGGGAAGACTAAAGAAGAGGCTAAAGAGATAATTTCTATTTTTCTTGCTATGATTAAGAAGGAAATAAAGGATGAAAAAGAGCTAGAAAAATTAGAAGAAGCAATTGCTTTTAAGAATGTTTCAAATATGCCAGCTAGAGTTAAGTGTGCATGCCTTGCGTGGCACACTCTAAGTGATATGCTAGATAAGGAAGAAGGTATAAACAATACGTCTTTAGAAGAAAATGGTGAGGTAAATAAATAATGGAAAAATCAAAGGCAAAAGTACTTCTAGGTATGAGTGGTGGAGTAGATAGTTCTGTTTCAGCTCTTCTTTTAAAAGAAGCTGGATATGAAGTAATTGGTTGTACTTTAGAATTATTTAACTGTGGAAAGTGCTGTAATATAGAGACATATATGGATGCAAAAGCTGTTTGCAAGCAGCTTGGCATTATGCATTTTACATTTGACCTTAAAGAAGAGTTTAAGAAGTACGTCATAGATGACTTTATTGAGTGCTACAAAAACTCTAAAACACCAAACCCTTGTATTGAGTGTAATAAGTATATGAAGTTTGGGATTATGCAGAAAAAGGCAAAAGAGCTTGGTTGTGACTATATTGCAACCGGTCATTATGCAAAAGTAGAGTATAGCCAAAAATACAGAAGAAATGTACTGAAAGCATCAAATGCTGGTAAAAAAGACCAAAGTTATGTTTTGTGGAGCATTCCTAAAGATGCACTTGATATGGTGATATTCCCACTTGGAGATTTTAAGGATAAGGAGAAAATAAGGAATGTAGCAAGACAGAATAATTTAAAGGTTGCAAACAAGCCTGATAGTGAAGACATCTGCTTTGTACCTAGTGGTGATTACAAGAAATTTTTAGAAGAAAACTCTGATATAAGGCCAAAAGTTGGAAATATAGTAAATAGGAAAAAATTAGTGCTTGGAAAGCACCAACGGACTATATAGATATACAATAGGTCAAAGAAGAGGACTTGGAGTGTCATATAGAGAGCCGCTGTTTGTTTGTGGATTTAATAAAGAGGAAAACGAAGTAGTAGTTGGCACAGAAGAAGAACTATATTCTAAAGAAATAACGGTAAATGAGGTAAATTTGCTACTTATAGATAAATTAGACAAGCCTTTAGAATGCTTTGTTAAAACTAGGTACTCTTCAAAAATGTCTAAAGCTACAATTTTTCCTGTAGATTCTAAAAATAATGATTTGATTAAGGTTGTATTTGACGAGCCTCAAAGAGCGGTCACGCCTGGTCAGTCAGCTGTATTTTATACTGAAGACTATATAGTAATAGGTGGCGGAAAAATAATGTAATATATACTGGCAGCTTTTTAGCTGCTATATTTTTTGCATGTTTTTTAATTTTATATAATGTCTTGCAATAATTGTTAATATGTAGTAAAATTTATCATAGGTGAGATGTGTGATAAGAGAAATTGAGATATACTTTATGCTATTTGTAATCTATTCGTGCATAGGTTGGACAATGGAGACAGTAAGAGGGTGGATAATAACAAAAAAGTTTGTAAATAGAGGCTTTTTAATAGGTCCATATTGCCCAATTTATGGACTTTCATGTGTAAGTATGATGCTTATGCTAGATAGATATAAATATGACATTTTGATAGTATTTGTCTTTGCAGCAGTGATATGTTCAATTATTGAATATTTAACTAGTTGGTTAATGGAGAAGATATATAAAACAAGATGGTGGGATTATTCTAATATAAAATTCAATATAAACGGAAGAATATGCCTTCAAAATGCAGTTATATTTGGACTGCTTGCTTTAGTTATACTATATATTGTAAATCCGGTTATAATGAGCTTAATTGAGCTAATACCAATAGTTACACTTCAGATAGTCTCTTTTGTTTTATTTATAATCATATTTTCAGATTTTGTAACAACACTTTTTGTTATGAAATTTATTAAGAAAATATCATTTGAAGCAAAAAAAGATAATACAGAAGAAGTGACAAAGAAGGTAAAAGAACTACTTGTAAATAGTAGCAATGTATTAGTTAGACGTTTAAGTGAAGCCTTCCCAAATCTAAAATCAACTTTAAAAAGTAGAAGAGAAGAGTTAAGAGAACAGCTTGATGATTTAATACACTCTGATTTAACGAGTTTTGTATCAGCAGTAAGAAATAGAGGAGCAAAAATAGAAAGTGAAATTAAAGATGTAAATGAGGAGACTATTGAAGATTTAAGAGAAGAAATAATGATAAGAGAAAAGGTAGAAAAGTATGGAAGATGAAAAAGTAACTACTCAAGTAAAAGGAGTAAAAAACAAAAAAGTTGTATGGATATTTTTAGTATTGACTGTTGTATTTTTGATACTTACGATATCTACATTTATAATTTATATAATATCTAAAACTAATAATGGAAAAATAGTACTTGTAGATATGAGAATTGCAGGTTCAGAGGACATGCTTGCAAAAGTAGATGTTTCATTCATATCTGGTAAAATAGCAACTGATAAAACAGGTAAGTCATATTATCTAATAGGTGATGAGGATCATATTTATCTCTATGCTACAGAAAAACAGTTAAATAGTGATTTAGAAGAAATAAAGAAATATTCATATTCAGTTATAGATGAAAAACCACAAAGTTATAGGGTAGAAGGTGTAACACATTATATTCCAGAAGAATTGAAGAAAATAACCCTTGAAGCATATAACAAATTGTTTACTGAAAATACAATTGAAGATATTACATTTGAACATTACTTTGGTGAAGTGTATTTAGAAGATGAGATAGTTACAGATAATTTAGAAAGTTTTAAATTTATGCTATTTATAATATCATTTGCTCTTGTTTTAATATCTACTATTATATTAATAGTTTTGTATTAGTGGGTATATTAGTAATAAATAGAAGATTGTAGTAAATAATATAGTACTAATATAAAAAAATAACAAAAAAGAAAAGTAATATATACTTTGTAACATAACTGTAATAAAGAATATAAAAGGATAAAATTAATATATATTAAGAATAATTGAAAGAGAAGTCTACCATAATAGGCTTCTTTTTATGTTACTAAAAATAAAATAAAAGATAAATTTAAATAAAAAAGATAAAAATTAATTTATGTCACTTGAAACTTTTTTTTTTTTTAGTGTAAAATGACTTTAGTAGTTTAGAAAAAGCCTTAAAGTTGCAACATTTAAGGCTATATAAAACTATTAGAAGGAGAGGAAAGAAAAAATGAAGATTTTTATGTGCTAAATGATTTGGATAATGGGTTAATAGAGTTATTTGCTAAACTGAATTTAAATTATGCAGCAACAGCACAAGTAAATGCAACGTTTAGCAAAACAAAATGTGCATTCTCAAGTAATCAGTATTGGACAGGGACAAATAAAAATTTAAATAATGTAACAGGATATGCATCAGGAGATGTAATGGATAAAGTAAATACATACGTACAAACAAAAGGAGCAATAAGCGGAAGACTGCTTACATATAGTGAAGCAAATAGTCTAAGAATTGATTATGCATCAATGATATTTGGTTATAGAAATACAGCTCAAACTACATATGAACGTGGTTATTTGTATTATTGGCTTGGCACTTCGACTTCGTCAGATGCTTCACGTGTTTTGCATGTAGGTGGAGATTATCGGCTCTATTGGTGGTAGTGAATACACCGACTCTAATTTCAATGGCGTTCGTCCAGTTATAACAGTATATAAATCTCAAGTTACAACATAAATAAAATTGGCACTAAAGTGTATAGCTTTAGTGCTTTTGGTTGTTTACTTTTAGGCTATTTACAATTATGTAAAAAAATGGTATAATTACTTAAAGTTTATGAGAGGTTACTTATGTATAGTATAGAGAAGATATTAAATGAAATAACGCTTATATTTACTTTAGTTACAATGTTATTTGTATTTTTGTATAAGTATAATATGGTTAAACTTTGGACAGTTATTTTTATGTGCATATTAACTATCCTTATGTATTTAAGTAGTAGGTTAGTTAATAATAGTAATTCAAAAATAACTGAAAAAGATAAAGAAGCTTTAAGTAGTATAAGTAAAAGTGTTAAGAAGGAAAGGAAAAAGAAATAATGTCAAAGAAAATAGTAGCAATAGTTGGAAGACCAAATGTAGGAAAGAGTACTTTATTTAATGCACTAGCGGGAGAGAAAATATCTATAATTCGTGACGTGCCAGGCGTTACAAGAGACAGAATCTACGCTGACTGCTCTTGGAGGGGTACTACTTTTCAAATTATAGATACAGGGGGTATTGAGCCAGAAAATGAGGATATAATATTAAAGCAAATGAGAAGGCAAGCAATGCTTGCTATGGAAATGGCAGATGTTATAGTCTTCATAACTGATGTAAAGGCAGGAGTTACCACAGATGATGAAGAAGTAGCACAAATGCTAAGGAAAACAAAAAAGCCAGTTGTACTTGTTTGCAATAAATGTGATAGAGTAGGAGAGCCACCAGCTGAAATATATGAGTTCTATAAACTAGGACTAGGAGAGCCATGCGCCATATCTGCAGGTAAAAAGCTAGGAATCGGTGAGCTGTTAGATGCAGTATATGATAATTTTGAAAATATTGTAGAGCTTCCAGATGATGAAGAAACAATAAAAGTTGCAATAATAGGTAGACCAAATGCTGGTAAATCATCTTTAGTAAATAAGCTGCTTAATGAGGAAAGAGTAATAGTGTCAGATATAGCTGGAACTACAAGAGATGCAATAGACTCATATCTTGAAAATAAATATGGAAGATATGTATTTATAGATACTGCTGGAATTAGAAGAAAAAGTAAGGTATATGATAAGCTAGAGCAGTATTCAGTAGTAAAGGCAAAGGCAGCAATAGAAAGAGCAAATGTATGCGTATTATTAGTAGATAGCACAGAAGGTATAACAGAGCAAGATGAAAAAATAGCAGGACTTGCACATGAAGCTGGAAAAGGGGTAATAATTTGTATAAATAAATGGGACCTTATACAAAAAGAAACAGGAACTTTAGAAAAGTACAAGAAAAATGTAAGAGCAAAACTTGCATATATGGACTATGCTCCAATTCTATTTATATCCACCCTTACAGGACAGAGAGTAAATAATATTTTTGAACTCATAAATAGTGTAAATGAAGCAAATAATTTAAGAGTACCAACAGGCGTGTTAAATGATGTGATTTCAGAAGCAATAGCTATTACTCAGCCACCTTCAGATAAAGGAAAGAGACTCAAAATATACTATATAACTCAAGTAACTACAAGACCACCAACATTTGTGGTATTTGTAAATAACAAAGAGCTTATGCATTTTTCGTATGTAAGATACTTAGAGAATCATATAAGGAAATGCTTTAAACTTGAAGGCACACCGATAAAGATGATAACAAGAGAAAAGTCTAAAAAAGAAATGGGAGAATAAAATAGAAAAATTTAAGGAGGAAGAGGAATTATGAAAAAAATTGCAATAATGACTGCAGGTGGAGACTGTGCAGGATTAAATAGTGTGATTAAGACTGTAGTATTAAGTGCTGAAAAAAACGGAATAACAGTAGTAGGAGTACTAGATGGATATAAAGGGTTTATAGAGAAGAAATATACAGTATTAACTGGAAAAATGGTAGAAAATATAGATAGTATAGGTGGAACTATACTTGGTTCTTCAAATAAAGAATGTCCATTTCACTACCCAAGTAAAGAAGATAAAAATGTATATATAGACAGAACCGATGAGGGAATCGAAGGGTTAAGAGCACTTGGAGTAGACTCCATGATAGTTATAGGTGGGGATGGAACTCTAGACTCTGCAAGAGTAATACACGAACATGGATTAAACTGCATAGGAATACCCAAAACTATTGATAATGATATGTCAGCAAGTGACCCAACTATTGGTTTTGATACTGCAGTAGAGGCAGCTACTGAGTGCATAGAAAGAGTAAGAACAACAGCTTATTCACACAGAAGAGTTATGGTTGTTGAAACAATGGGAAGAACGTCAGGATATTTAACACTTTATGCAGGATTTGCAAGCTCTGCTGATGTTATCCTTCTTCCAGAGATTGAATATAATCTAGATATAGTTGCAAATAAAGTAAAATCAGTTATGGAAAGTGAAAAGAGATGCTGCATAGTAGTTGTATCTGAGGCTGCAAAGGAGAAAGGAAAAGCAGAGGTTATAAAGAAGATAGTTGAGGATAGCTTCGAACAAAAAAGATATGGTGGAGTTTCAGAGAGGCTGGCAGAAAGTTTAGAGAAAATGACTGGATATGAGGCAAGAAATGTAGTTTTAGGGCATATTCAAAGAGGTGGCGCTCCATCTGTTTCAGATAGTATTTTAGCATCAAGATTAGGTGGCTTTGCTATGAGTTTACTACTGAAAAATGAGTTTGGAAAAATAGTAGGTATAAAAAATGGAAATTTAGAGAAAATGGATTTTCCAAAAGATAGAGTACCTAGACTTTTAAATGTTAAAGAAAATGATATAATTGTAACGGCAAGGAATATGGGAGTGTGTTTTGGAGATATGTAATTACTACTTGAAATTTACATAAATTTGTGGTATCATATATACATAAATATTTTTGCATTGGAGGAATAATTTATGCTTCAAACACTTTATGACTTTTGGAGGTTTTTAGGTGCAAATGAAGGGCTGGCAACTTTAGTCTGCGCTTTAGGATTGTTACTTTTCGGAATGTCAGATAAGAAACTGGAGTATAAAATAGAGGACGAAGAAACAGGAAAGAAAGTTAAAGTATATAAGTATAAGTAAAATATATGTGAGATGAAAATTTATTTATTTCATCTCACAATTTTATTAAGTATATGAATTATCTATTTTTTTTTTTTTTTT